>JBKQJQ010000187.1:0-14898 GCA_052147875.1 Solirubrobacteraceae bacterium
AGGACCGCTGATCAGCCGGGCGAGCGGTTAGACCAGCACGCGCTGGCCGAGACTCTGCGCCGGATCGCCCGCGAGGGGCCTGACGCGCTCTACCGAGGCAGCGTCGCCGCGGCGATCGGGGACGCGGTCTCGGCGGGTGGCGGGATCCTGTCGGCCGAGGATCTTGCGGGATACGCGCCGAAGCTCATCCGTGAGCAGCCGGCCACCTATCGTGGACTGCAGCTCGTGACCGCCAACGATACGGTCGGTGCCGAGGCGCTCGGCATCCTCGAGCACTTCCCGCTGAGCGAGTTCGGCGCGGGCAGCGTCGAGCACTATCACCTGCTGGCCGAGGCGATGGGCCACGCGTTCGCCGACAACGCCAGCTACGCCTGCGACCCTGACTTCACCAGCGACCCGGTACGTGAGCTTGGCCAGCCGGAATTCGCGGCCGCCCGGGCCGCCGCCATCAATCTCCAGCGAGCGGTGCCGCGCCCGATCGAAGCCACCGCGCCGTGGCTGACGGGCGGGTCAGCCAAACGGCCCGCATCGATCGGCGGCGTTCACGGCACCACCCAGGTCGTGGCCGGCGACAGCCACGGCAACATGGCGGCGCTGATCACCACGATTGGCGCCGACTTCGGCGCCGTGGTAGGCGTGCCGGGAACGGGCATCGTGCTCAACAACTCGATGGTCAACTACGACCCGCGGCCGGGGCGCTCGAACTCGATCGCACCGGGCAAGATGCCGTTCTTCGCGGTGCCGGCGATCGTTGCCGCCCAGGACGGCCGGGCAGTGTTCGCCGCCGCGGGGTCGGGCGGCTATGCGATCCTCGCCGGCGTGATCAGCACAACCGTCGGGGTCGTCGATCACGGATTAGGGGTGCAAGCAGCGATCGACCTTCCGCGGGTCCACTCGCAGGGCAACCGCACATACATTGACTCTCGGGTTGGGTCCGACCTACGAGCGAGTCTCGAGCGGCTCGGCCACCAGCTGGTCGTGCAACCGGTCACCCCCGGTGAGTTGCCGTTCAGCCGCGTCAGCGCGGTCAAGGTCGAAGAGCCCGGATCGCTCACCGCTGGTGCGGGCCCCGCCTGGAACACGGCGGCCGGCGGCCTGTGCGCCACATCCGTTCCGAACACGACTGCGGGCGGGTCGTGAGCGCCGGCCGCGAGCCGATCCACGTGATCGACCCGCAATGGATACCGCTCTCGGACGGGAGCCGGCTGTGCGCCCGAATCTGGCTGCCGGAGTCCGCGTCCTGGAGCCCGGTGCCGGCGATCCTCGAGTACCTGCCCTACCGCCGAGGCGATGTCACCGCGATCGAGGACTCACTGATCCATCCCTACTTCGCCGCTCGCGGGTATGCCAACGTCCGCGTCGACATCCGTGGCAGCGGCGACTCCGACGGCATCCTGACCGACGAATACTCAGAACAGGAACACCGGGACGCGCTCGAGGTGATCGCGTGGCTGGCCGAGCAGCCCTGGTGCAGCGGCGCGGTCGGGATGATGGGGATCTCGTGGAGCGGGTTCAACAGCCTGCAAGTGGCGGCGCTGCGGCCGCCGGCGCTGCGGGCGATCATCACCGCCTGCTCGACCGACGACCGCTATGACAACGACGTCCACTACTACGGTGGGGTGCCGCTCGGTTACTACCTGCTGCCATGGGCGAGCGCGATGATGGCGTTCAACGTGCGACCGCCCGACCCGGCGATCGTCGGTGACCGCTGGCGAGAGCTGTGGCACCAGCGCCTCGACGGCAACGTCGACCTGGCCGAGCTGTGGCTGCGCCATCAGGCGCGCGACGAATATTGGCGCCACGGATCGATCTGCGAGCACTACGGGGCGGTCGAGTGCCCCGTGCTGGCGGTCGGCGGTTGGGCAGACGCATACGTGGACGCGATCTTCCGGATGCTCGAGCACCTTTCCTGCCCCCGTCGTGCGCTGATCGGGCCGTGGGGCCACCAGTGGCCGCAGTCGGGCGTACCCGGGCCGCGGATCGGCTTCCTGCAGGAGGCCGTACGCTGGTGGGACCACTGGCTCAAGGGCGAGGACAACGGCGCAATGGACGGACCGATGCTGCGCGCTTGGATGCCCGACCCGGCCTCACCGCAGCCGGGCGAGCGTCCGGGACGGTGGGTCGCCGAGCCCAGCTGGCCTGCGGGCTCGGACGCGCTCACGCGGGAACTCGACTCCCGAGGGCTGCAAATCGCGGGCAACAGCCAAAGCGAACCGATGACTGTCTGCAGCGACCAGACCGTTGGGCTGGACGCCGGAGCCTGGTGCGCATACGGCAACCCGGCCGACCTGCCGCCCGACCAGCGCCGCGACGATGCCCTCTCGCTGAGCCTTGACTCGGCGCCCATAGAGCACCCGATCGAGATCTTTGGCGCCCCGGAGCTGGCGCTGCGCGTCGCGAGCGACCGGCCGTCCGCGTTCGTGATGGCTCGACTGTGCGATGTCGGCCCCGACGGTCGCTCGACGCTGATCACGCGCGGCGCGCTCAACCTCTGCCACCGTGCCGGTCACCACGATCCCCAGGCTCTCGAGCCGGGCGCCGAAGTAGAGGTCAGCCTCAGGCTGAAGAGCGTGGCCTATGCGCTCCCCGCCGGTCATCGGCTGCGGTTGGCGCTCTCCACCAGCTACTGGCCCTGGCTGTGGCCGTCGCCCGAGCCCGCGACGCTGACGATCTCGACCGGCGGCACCAGCATGCTCACCGTGCCGGTGCGCGCGCCGAGGGCCGACGACGATGACCTGCTTGTGTTCGGCCCGCCCGAGACCGCGCCGCCGCTGCCGGTGACGAGGCTGCGTCAACGCCGACCGGCGCAGACCGTGTGGCATGACCACGTAACGGGGGCCGTGTGTTACGAGATGTCGCGTGACTTCTCAGGCGCGCAACGGATGCCGAGCGGACTTGAGTACCACGACAGCGACCCGGTCACGTTCACGATCCGCGAAGGGAATCCGCTGTCGGCCAAGGTTGCCTGCCATCGGCGAGTTGAGATCCTGCGGGGCGACTGGCGGACTCGGGTCGAGCTGCGATCGGAGATGACCGCCGACGCGAATGACTACCTGGTCTCAAGCACGATCGACGCCTACGAGGAGGACATCCGCATCCATTCCCGCACGTTCACGTCCACGATCCCGCGCAACCACACGTGATCGCTAAGCGCTTGGACAACATCGACGTGATCTGCACCGAGATCGAGCCGATGCGCGCCTTCTACGGTGACCTGCTGGGACTGCCACTTCGGCTGCCCTACAAGGCGGGCCAGGGGTGGGCGGGCTTCCGCGCCGGCGATGTAGTCATCTATCTGATCGAGGAATCAGGACCACTGCCGCAGCATCCGCCCCCACGGTTCACCGGCGCCGCAAACCCGCCGGGGATCGATTCGTTCGCCTTCGAGGTCGATCGGCTCGACGAGGCGATCGACGAGCTCGACGCTCAGGGCGTCAGCTGGGCGGGGGAGATCGTGGAGTCCGAGTGGTACCGGTATCGCGGATTGCACGATCCCGAGGGCAATCTTGTCTACCTGACCGAGCCCCTGCTGGACCGTTCGCACCCGCCGGTGTCATCTCCGGGAGACCAACAGTGAGCCGCGCCCCGATTGACTGCGACGTCCACAACGTTGTCGGCCCGGTCAAGACCCTTGAGCCGTATCTGGACGGTCACTGGCGCGAGGTAATCGCAACCTCGCAGTTCGCCGGCCCGACCGATCAGGCACATCCGCCGAACCTTGCGACCAGCCGGCGCGCGGATCTGGCCGACGTCGATGGCGCGGCGCCGGGCGCCAGCGTCGAGGCGCTGCGGGCCCAGCTGCTCGATCCACTGGGTGTGGAGTGCGCGATCCTGAGCTGCGACTACGGCGTCGAGAGCGTGCGCAATCCGGACGCGGCGGCGGCCCTGGCCCGGGCGGTGAACGACTGGCAGGTCGCCGAATGGCTCGAGCCCGAGCCGCGCCTGCGGGCCGCGATCGTGGTCGCGAGCCAGCAGCCGTCGATGGCGGTGGCCGAAATCGAGCGGCTCGCGGGCCACCCTCAGTTCGTCGCCGTCTACCTGCCGGTCCGTTCGCCGGTCCCGTACGGCAATCGGATCTGGTGGCCGCTGCTGGAGGCCGCCAGCGAGAGCGAGTTGGTCGTTGAGCTGCAGTTCGGCGGCGCGCCGGGGCTGCCGCCGACGGCAGCGGGGTGGCCGACCTCGTGGCTTGAGGAGTACGTCGACATGGCCTCCGCATTTCAGTCGCAGCTGACGAGCCTGGTCGCCGAGGGAGCGTTCGATCGCTTCCCGCAGCTGCGCGTGTCGCTGGTGGAGTCGGGCTTCGCGTGGCTGCCGGCGTTCATGTGGCGTTTTGACAAGGCCTGGCGAGGGCTGCGCCGCGAGGTGCCCTGGACGGGGCGTCTGCCATCGGAGTACCTGCGCGAGCATGTGCGCGTGGCCCTACAGCCCGTCGACGGACCGCCGGATCCTGGCGAGCTCGAGCGCGTGATCGATCAGCTCGGCTCCGATCAGCTGCTGATGTTCTCCTCCGACTATCCCCACCGCCACAGCTCCGAAGGGCTGGCGGCGCTGCCGAGCGGGCTCGACCCAAGCCTGGCTGACCGGCTGCTGGCGGAAAACGCTCGTGACCACTATCGCCTCTAGCCGATGGCATCGGATCTGAGAACAAACGCCCAGCCTCAGCCGCCAACCGACCCGCGGCCGCAATCGCCCAGCGTCGTTGACTGCGACATTCACAACGCGCCCCGTTCCGAGCAGGCACTGCTCGACTACATGCCCGAGCACTGGCGGCGGCTCCGCGCCCCGGGTGGACGACTTGAGGCTGCCGTCGAGGCGCGCCGCGAGACACTCGGCGACCGCTCCTACCTCGGCGGCGAATACCCCCGGGCCATGCCCCGCGCCGCCCGGACCGACGCCTGGCCGCCGTCCGGTGATCCACCCGCGTCGGACCTGCCGTTCATGCGCGAGCAGCTGCTCGATCGCTACGGGATCGAGTATGGGGTCCTGACGCCGATACTCGGAGCCGGCGAGCAGCTGGACCTCGAGCGCGGCGCGGCGCTGGCGAGCGCGATCAACGACTGGCAGATCGCCGAATGGCTCGATCCTGAGCCGCGACTGCGCGCGTCGATCATCGTCGCCTACGAGGACGGCGAGCTGTCGGCCGGCGAGATCCATCGGGTCGCATCCGATCCCCGCTTCGTGCAGGTGCTGCTGATGATCCGCACCGCCGAGCCGCTCGGGCGGCGCAAATACTGGAAGATCTACGAGGCGGCGGTCGAGCACGACCTGCCGGTCGGGGTTCACTTCGGCGGCTGGGGCCGCGGCCCGATCACCGGCGTCGGCCACCCGTCGTTCTACATCGAGGACTCCGTCGGGATGGCGACCGCGTTCGCCGACCAGCTCACGAGCCTTGTCTGCGAGGGCGTGTTCGAGCGGTTCCCGAGCCTTCGGATTGTCCTGATCGAGGGAGGAATCGCCTGGCTCGCACCGCTGATGTGGCGGCTGGACCGGGCATGGCCGTTGCTGCGGGTCGAGGCTCCGCATCTGACGCGCTTGCCGTCCGAGCTGATCCGCGAGCACGTGTGGTTGACCACGCAGCCGATCGACGAGCCACCCCGGGAGTCTGACTTCACCGCGATGCTCGAGCAGATCGACATGACGGACCACATCCTGTTTGCGACCGACTACCCCCACTGGGACTTCGACTCGCCTGAACGGGCGCTGCCGCGATCGCTGGCCAGGCCGGTGCGGGAGGCGATCATGCGCACCAACGCCCACGCGCTGTACCGGCTGAGCCCCGTCAAAGCCTCCGCCGGTGCGTAGGGTCGTCGTCGCTCGTGCCGAGGAGATCGCTCCCGGCGAGCGCAAGATCGTCGATATCGGCGGCCGATCGGTCGGGGTGTTCAATATCGCCGGGGAGTACTTCGCGCTGCGCAACCGCTGCCCGCACCAGGGCGGACCCCTGTGCGCCGGGCTTCGGTTCGCGCCGTTGCGGTCTTCGCGCCCCGGCGAATACGAGCGCGGGAACGACGCCGAACTGATCCGCTGCCCGTGGCACGGCTGGGAGTTCGAGATCAAGACCGGACGCTCGCTGGTTGACCCACAGCGGACCCGCGTCCGCAGCTACCGCGCCGGCCTCCAGGAGGAGCCGCCAGGTGACGCCGAGCGCTATCCGGCGCGACGCGAGGGGCCCTACGTGGTTGTGGAGCTCGACCGTTGATCGTTGTCTGGGTCAAGTGCCCGGGCCACGAACACGCGCACCAGCGGCTTATATACCTCCCACAGCGCGTCCAGCCGACCGAGCGGATCCGGATCATCGTCGACGCGCAGGTCGATCAGCGGGAAGGACTCGCGCTCGACAACGAGCAGCGCCGCCGAGCGCAACTCGCCGACCTCACCACCGGCGCGCTCGCCCGCACGCAGGGCGGCCAGCAGCCGGTCGGCCAGGTCCGGGGGTCCCGACTCAAACGCGTCGACCATCGCTGGCGCCACCCGGTCGTTGCTGAGCACGTTTCCGAGCACGAGGCAGTTCTCGCCCGCCAGCTCCGCGCCGATCGGCCACAGCAGCTCACCGGAGTGGGCCGCCGAGCGGCCACTTGCGTCGAGCACACCCAGCTGGCGCCAGCCACGGTGCGCAGTCGCGTTGGCCACGACGACGACCGCCCGCGATGCAGGCAAACCTGCTTGCA
Organism: Solirubrobacteraceae bacterium; assembly: GCA_052147875.1. Classification (GTDB taxonomy): domain Bacteria; phylum Actinomycetota; class Thermoleophilia; order Solirubrobacterales; family Solirubrobacteraceae; genus Palsa-465. The sequence goes on from JBKQJQ010000187.1 coordinate 6,669, forward strand.
GCTCGTCGAGCAGCGCCGGTCCGAGCCGCGGATCGGTCCGGTGCTGCGTGGCGACCACGGCCAACCCCGCCTGCGCAAACAACACGCGCGCGCCGACGGCAACGTCGGAGGTGGCAACGGCGCCCCCGAGCTGACCGCTCTGCGGGCAGCGCCCGAGGATCGTGAGCGTCATCGGAGCCCGCGATGGTAGACGCCGTCGAGCTGCTGGAGCAGCTCGAGCAAGAGACCGACACGATGGTCGCCGAGACCGAATGCCTCGCGCGCATCGACAGCGGCAGCGACAGCCCCGGTGGGATCGCGCGCGTGTGTGAGCTGGCGGGGGACCTGTTCAACGCCGCTGGCTTCACAGCCCATCCCCGGCCCGGCGGTGGACTGGGCGCGACGCTCACGCGAGGCGATGGGCCGCGGCTGCTGGTGGTCGGCCACGCCGACACCGTGTGGCCGGGCGGGACGGCGGCCGCATGGCCGCCGCGACACAACGGGGAAACGCTCAGCGGACCCGGGGTGGGGGACATGAAGGGCTGCCTGGTGATGGCGGCCCACGCTCTGAAGGCGGCTCAAACAGCTACCCTCGACGGGATCGGGGAGATCGAAGTGCTGGTGGTCGCCGATGAGGAGCTCGGCAGCGTGTCGAGTCGAGACTGGGTCGAGGAGCGGGCCCGGGGAGCCTCGGCGTGCCTGGGCCTGGAGGCCGGCTGGCCCGAGGGTGGCGTCGTCGTGGCGCGCGGAGCCGTCGGCGCGCTCACGCTCCGGGCGTCCGGTCACAGCGCCCACTGTGCCGGGCACGAGGGCCGCGGCGCGAGCGCCATCTCGGCTGTGGCGCCGCTGGTCGCCCAGCTGGAGGGACTGAGCCGACCCGAGGAGGGCGTCCTTGTAACTGTTGGCGTGTTCCACGGCGGGGTTGCGCGTCAGGTGGTGCCCGATGCCGCCGAGCTGGCGATCGACCTGCGGGCTCCGAGCGCTGATTGTTCCGAGGCTCTGCACGCTCAGGTGCGGGAGATAGTCGCGCGCGCCGACGGACCAGGGGTGAGAATCGCGCTCAGTGGCGGGATCACCCGCCCTGCGTTCCCGCACGCGGCTTCGCAACAGATGTGGCAGCTGGCCCGCGCGCGTGCGCAAGAACTCGGGACCTCGCTTCGGCCCGTCAGTTCGCGGGGCGGCTCCGATGCGAGTTTTGCCGCAGCGCTTGGGGTCCCGACGCTCGACGGCTTGGGACCGATCTGTCACGACTCGTGTGCTCGCGGCGAGCGCATCGAGGTGGACAGCCTCGCCGAGCGGGGGGCCCTGATGGCGCTGTTGATCGTCGATCTCGCGGCAGCCTGGAAGGCCCAGGCTCAGGCTCGAGACTCGGGAAACGTCGACGCGCCGGCGTAGCCCTTGGCGCGAAAGGCATCGTCGAGCATCGCCTGGCCGACCTGGATCATGTACTGCTCGTCGCGGTAGTGCAGCGAGAAGGTCCGAACATCGCGGTAGATCCGCTCCAACGGCAGGTCGCGGAACGCGGCCCGGGCGCCGCAGACGTCAAACGCCGTCTGGGTCAGATTCAGCGCGACCCGCTTGCCGAGGTGCAGCGCGCGGATCGACTCCAGTTCGGCCCGGTCGTGGTCGCCCTGATCCCAGAGGTCGGCGGCGGCCCAGAGCGCCGAACGGGCGGCGAACAGATCGCTCGACATCGCCCCGAGCGTCGCCCGCGTGATCTCCGAGGTAGATAGGTTTGGCCGCTCCCTGACCCAGTCAGTCGTGAACTCGAGCGCCGCCCCCGCCGCACCGATGTGGTTGGCCGCGAACGCGAGCGTGAAGGTCCGCGGGTCGCGACGCGTCCACGCGCCGGGTTCTCCGATCAGGCGCTCGGGCGGCACGTCGTAGGCGGTGATCCGGACGCTGTGGCTGACCGTCGCCCGCATGCCCATCACGTCCCATTGATCGATCACCTCGACTTCGGGCGCATCGGCCGGGACCAGCGCGATCGTGCTGCGCTCGGCATACGGACCGGCGCCCGGCACCGCGGTCCAGATACACAGCTCGGCGGCCGCCGGCGACAGCGACGCGAAGTACTTCTGGCAGCTGAGTCGAAAGCCGCCGCCGGGTCGCTCCTCGAGCTCGGTGCGAGCAATGTCGGCGAGCTTTCCCGACGGCTTGGCCTCGCTGCCGACCGACGCGAGCAGCTTGCCGGCGGACACGATCTCGGGCAGCAGGAGGCGGCGCTGCTCGTCGCTGGCCAGCCCGGACACGATCCCGAGCGCATGCGAGTGGACCTGGAGCAGCTGGGCGGTGACGCTGTCGACTCGAGCCAGCGCCTCGAGCAGCTCGTAGTACGGCCGGTAGCGCCCCTCTGACCACAGCCCTGCACCGCCGAACTCGACCGGCGCGGTCAGGGTTAGAAGTCCAGCGTCGCGCAACTCGTCAAACGTCTCGATGGGGAACGCCGCCCGCTCGTCGAGGTCGCGCGCGCGGCTGCGGATCGCATCCGAAAGCTCGTCGATCCGCCGCAGCCGTGCCGCCTGGGTGACCGCATCGCTTGTCGCAGACATCACAGCTCCTTCGCGTATTCCTGGTTGTGAGCACGAAGCTGGGCATCGGTGCCCAGAAACGCGTGGCGGCTCATGTCCGGGCTGTAGCGGCTGGCCGGCGTCATACGCCCAAGCGCCTCGGCGAGGCTGCGGATCATGTGCGGCGCGGCACCGCAGCAGACACCGAGGTAGCGCACGCCGAGCTCGTACGCCTCGCGGCCGAACTCGGCGATCTCGTAGCGGTTGCACGACAACGGGTCAAGGGCGGTTGGGAACGGCCGGTCGCCGGGTAGGCAGTCGCAGTCGGGGTCAGTGAGCGACTGAAAGCTCGGCTCATCGTCGGTCGTCCGGTAGGGGACCGGCAGCGCGGCCACGTGACAGCTCACCGTCTCGTGGATTCGCTCGATCAGGGGCAGCATCGTCCGCGGACCGCGGATGCAGTTGAGGCCAACGACGTCGGCGCCAGCGTCGGCGAGCCGCGCGCACGCCTCCTCGGGACTCCAGCCCTCGCGTGTCTCGGGGGCCCGGTGGATCGCCAGCGTGACGACCGCCGTCAGTCCCGCCTGCTTGATCGCCTCAAGCGCCAGCAGTGCCTCCTCGCCCCACGAGAAGGTCTCGGCGATCACGAAGTCCATCCCTGCGTCGACGATCCAGCCGAGTTGCTCATCGAACATACGCCGCACGTCGCGCCGCGTCGCCGAGTCGGGATAGAACGCGTTGGTGTTGGAGAGGTCGCCGGCCGCCAGGCAGCCGCCCTCCCGCGCCACCTCGAGCGCGATCGAGAGCGCGTCACGATTCAGCGGCTCGATCAGGTGCTCCTTGCCGATGATTCGCATCTTCTCGCGGTGCGCGTAGTAGGTGAACGCCTCGACGACGTCCGAGCCGGCGTGCACGAACTCGCGGTGTAGGCCGGCGACCAGCTCGGGATGCTCGAGCACGATCTCAGGCACGTAGGCGCCGGCCTGCAGATAGCCGCGCCGCTCAAACTCGAACAGATAGCCCTCGGCGCAGATGACCGGTCCCTCGTCGAGCCGTTCAAGCAGCCCCTTCCCAGCGCCGTCCGTACTCAATTCATAGCCTCCTTCGGTATCGATTGCCGGTGTGTCGCGTACAGCTCCGGGCGGCGGTCCGCCAGGACGTCATTGCGTGCGCCGAGCGACTTGTCCCGCGCCGCGCTCAGGTCACAGCTTGCCTGGAGCAGGCCCGGCCCCGGCAACGGGCCGGCGAGTACGTGTCCGCCGGGATCGCAGATCACGCTGGCTTGGGCCCATTCGATGCCGCGTTCGCGGCCGGCGCGGTCCGCCTGGGCGACGAACACGCTGTTGACGTGCGCGCCCGCGAGCGCCAGCACCACCTCGATCGCGAGCGGGCCGGTTTGTAGTTCGAGCACCGGCGAGTTCATCGGGACCGCGATCAGCTCGGCTCCGCCGAGCGCCAGCGCGCGCATCACCTCGGGGAAGAAGACGTCGTAGCAGATGGCGACGCCCAGCCGTCCCACGGTCGTCTGCACCACGGGTGGGGGCGTCGCGCCCGCCAGGAAGATCAGCTGCTCGCGATCCCAGAGATGAGTCTTGCGGTATACGCAACGGACGCCGTGCGGGTCGACCACCGCTGCGCTGTTGCGCGGCCGGCCCTGGCGATCGAGCTCGCAGAATCCACCGATCACAACCACCTGGTGCTCGGCGGCGAGCTCGCGCCAATGCGACACCGTCGGTCCGTCCGCCGGCTCGCCGAACTCCCTGGCCTCGGACTCATCGGCGAACGCATAGCCGGTCGTGCACAGCTCCGGGAGTACGACGAGGTCGGCGCCGGCCAGCGAGCCGGTCTCGATCGCCTCGGCGGCGAGTGCGCGGTTGCCCTCCAGATCGCCGAACACCGGCGCGAGCTGCGCACAGGCGACGCCGAGGGGTTCGGATAGGGGCTCTTTTATTGCCAACAGCGAATGGTTTTACGGCAACTGACCGTGCTAGTCAAGGATCGGGGCAGCTGGTAAGTTGACCAACTCGTGTTGGCCATATGGCCCGACGGTAGATGATCGCAACCCAGTCAGCCGACACCCTGCGCGAGTTCATCGCCGAGACCGTCCTCGACGAGGTGCCGCGATCGGTGCGTGAACGGCTGGCGCTCCTATTGGCTGACATGGCGGCGGTGTGCGTCGCCGGACGGCCGGCGCCGGCCTCCGCGATCGCGACCGACTACGCCCAGGCGGTGCATCCAGCCCCCGAGGCCGTGGCGCTGTTCGACGGCCATCGCGTCGGGGCGCCCGGAGCGGCGTTCGCCAACGGTGTGCTCGCCAACGTGCTCGACTTCGACGACGGCCACCGCCTCACAAAGGGTCACCCCGGAGCGGTGGTCATCCCCGCCGCGCTTGCGGTCGGCCAGCTCGTCGATGCATCCACGCGGGAATTCCTGACCGCGGTGCTGATCGGTTACGAGGTGGCGATCCGTGCGGGGGTCGCGCTCCACCGCCGCGATCCCTCCTATCACGCCTCCGGCGCGTGGGGCGGGGTTGGCGCTGCCGCGGCCGCCGCGCGGTTGCTCGGTCTGGACGGAGCACAGACGACCGCGGCCCTCGGACTCGCCGAGTACCACGCGCCGATTGCGCCGATCATGCGTTCGTGTGCTGAGCCGCAGATGACGAAGGACGCGTGCGCCTGGGGCGCCGGAGTAGGGGTGACCTCGGCGCTGCTGGCGGCCCGGGGGTTCAGCAGCGTGCGGCCCGAGTTTCTCGATGCGGAGCTCGACGATCTCGGGCACTGCTGGCGGCTGCAGGAGCTCTACATCAAGGCCTACCCGTGCTGTCGCTGGTCGCAGGGCGCGATCGCCGCCGGGATTGCCGCGTGCGGCGGGCAGCCGCTGCCCGCTGGCGAGATTGAACACGTGCGGGTGAGGATTTTCGCCGCCGCCGACGGCCTGGCCACGGTCATACCCGAGACCACCGAGGAAGCGCAGTACAGCCTCGTCTGGCCGCTGGCCTGCGCGCTGGTTCACGGTCGCTTCGGTGTCGACGACGTCCTCGGCCCGTTCTCGGATCCCGACGTCAGGGCGGTGTTTGACCGGATCGAGATCGAGGTCGATCCGGAGCTCACGGCGGCGTTTCCAGAGCGCCGGTTGACCGCAGTCGAGATCGAGCTCGCCGACGGTCGCCGACTGCAGGCCGGACCGCTCGAAGCACCCGGAGAGCCGGAGGACCCAGAGCTGCCCGCATTGGTGGCGGCCAAGGTGTCGGCGCTGGTCGGCCGCCCGGCGGGCGGCGTGGGGCGCTCGCAAGACCGTCGCCTGCGGGATCAGGATGCCGATCAGCTGCTGGCGCTGATGTGCAACGCGGCGCCGGTGGCGGCCGGTGCCTGAGCTAGAGTTCGAAGGGGTCAGGCTCGCCTACGAGCAGAGCGGGGCCGGCGCCGACATCGTGTGGCTGGCTGCGGGCGACAATCCGGGCGAGAACTGGCGCCGATACCAGACGCCCTCGTTCGACGACAGTTACCGCAGCACCACCTACGACGCGCGCGGTGTCGGCGCGACCAGGTCCGACAGTGCGCCGCCGTGGTCGATCGCCGTCCACGCGGCTGACCTGGGCGAGCTGATCATCGCCGTCTGCGATCCGCCGGTGGTACTCGTCGGGCTGTCGATGGGATCACTGATCGCCGTCCAGCTCGCCCACGACCGGCCCGAGCTCGTGCGCACCGCGGTCGTGATGGGCACCTGCGTGCGCAAGACCGGGTTCATCCGCGAGTGGGAAGAGGCCGAGATCGCGTTCCGCCGAGAGGGTGGGTCACTGCCGCCGGCGTTCGCGACGGCCCACTATGCGATGCAGTACTACCCGGCGGACGCCCTCGGTGATGACGCGACCTGGGAGCGGATCCGGCCGTTCGTCGCGGCCGACTTCGGCCAGCGCGACGGGGCGATGCTCGCCGCCCAGTGGCAGGCCTGTCTCGACTACGACTCGGGGACGCTGCTACCGGTGATCGCCGCGCCGATCCACGCCGTCGCCTTCTCCGAAGATGTTCAGACGCCGCCACAACGCGTGCGCGAGGTCGCCGAGCTTGCTCGCGATGGGCACTTCCATCTCCTTCAAGGACTGGGTCACGGCTCGGCGTTCGGCCACCGGCCGGAGGTGGTCAACGAATGCCTGCGTTCGATCATCGATCGCGAGTCGGGAAGATCGACAGCGGCAGCGTGAAGCCGACGTTCCAGACGCCGGAGTCGACGATCTCCATGATCTTGAGGTCGCCCGCGAGGCTGCACAGCACGTAGGCTTCCCGAGCGCTGAGGCCGTGCTCGGACCGCAGCCAGGCGATCGCGTTGCGGACCGCGATCCGCGCGCCCTCCATCAATTCCGCATGGATGCCCATCGTCCCGAAGTGGCCCTGGCTCTCGTCGACCTTGAGCAGCGGGCCGGCGGTGCGAAAACAGGGCCCCGGGATCGTCCGTTGCTCGAGCGTGAGGCGAAGTGTGGCGGTCATCGGGCACTCGATCGCGGTCACGCACACCTCGCCGTCGCCCTGCGCGGCGTGGGGATCGCCGCACGAGAACAGCGCCCCTTCGCACCAGACGGGTAGCCACAGCGTCGACCCCTTGGTCAGATGGCGGCTGTCGATGTTGCCGCCTCCCTTGTGCGGCGGGAACACCGACGCCTGCGCAGGGCTGTCAGGGTGGGTCCCCATCGTCCCCAGGAATGGGGTGATGGGGATCCGGATTCCCGGTGCGACCTCGACTGTGCCCCGCTGGCGAAGGTCGAAGGTCCCGGCCCACGGCTCCGGGAAGTCATCGGGCAACAACCCGAAGCCGGGCTCGATCGATGCCCAGCCCCAGTCGCCCGGCTCGAGCTCGAGGATGTCGATCCGGAGCGTGTCGCCGGGCTCGGCGCGCTGGACCCAGACTGGTCCCGAGAGGTGATAGACCGTGTCGAAGTCGAAATGCGTCTGCTCGTAGCTGTCGCCCTCCTGGATCTGACCGTGGCCGGCCATCCGCAGGTCGTAGCGCACGACGTCGCCGGAGCCGACCCGCAGGATTGGCTCCAGCGTGTTGTCCCAGCCGTGGTGGACGCGCTGGGGATCGATGGATTGCTCCATCGGCGCCAGGGTATTCTTACCAACCGCAATTGGCAACTTGGCTCCCCATCGTGCTGTTCATCGATCGCGGCTTCGAGCTGGAGCCGTTCATGCAGGAGTTCGCGGGAGAGCTCGAGTGTCGCGAGCGCGTTGCCCCGGACGAACGTGAGCGCGTGGTCGCGCTCGTCACCGGCAGCGCACCGGTGGGCGCCGAGGATGTGGCGCCCTATCCGGGTCTCAGGATCGTCCTGACCTGCTCAATCGGCACGGACCATCTCGACACCGCCGCGCTGCACGACCGCGGCCTTACGGTCTGCCATACGCCGACCTACTGTACCGACGAGGTCGCCGATCACGCTCTGGCCTGCATCCTGGCGGGGTGGCGGGAGCTGTGGACGCTGGGGGCCGCCGCGTAGGGATCGGCGCCGACTACCTCGATTCCGAGCGCTCGAGCCCGGCTGGCGAGCGCCGAGCCGATCCGGCCGAGGCCGATGATCCCGAGGCGCTGGGCATCGAATCGGCGCAGCTGCACCGTCGAATCCCAGCGCCCGGAACGGACCGCCGCCCCCAGCGTCCACAGCTCCCGCCACCCCGCCAGGATGCAGGCCAGAGCGTGATCGGCGACCTCGTCGGTACAGTAGGTCGGCGTATGGCAGACCGTAAGGCCGC
>JBKQJQ010000188.1:0-9764 GCA_052147875.1 Solirubrobacteraceae bacterium
GGTAGCCGGCGGCACGCAGGGCGTGCACGACGGTCGGGACGCTGGCGCGCAGCTCGGCCGCGTTGTCGTAGACGCCGATCGACGACGCGCAGCGGCCGGTGAGCATCGCCGCACGCGAGGGAGCGCAGAGCGGATAGGCGCTGTATGCGGACTCGAAGACGGTCGCGTCGCGGGCCAGTTCAGCCAGCTGCGGCGCCTGGACGAGCGGGTGGCCGTAGAACGGGAGCCACTGCGCCGCGAGCTGGTCGGCCATCAGGACGAGGATGTTCTGAGGGGAAGGCTCCATGCGGGCCGGGAGCATAGTCTGCGTCCGATGGAGCTTCGAGCGTGGCGCGAGAACGACGCCGAGGCGCTGGTCGCCGCGCACCGCGGCGCCTGGCGCGACGCACCGCAGAACTCTCTGCAGGCGCTGTCGGACGCGATCTCGCTCGGCTGCGAGATGGTCGAGTTCGACGTGCGGCGGACTCGCGACGGCAAGCTCGTGGCGGTCCACGACGCGCGCGTCGGCGGCGCGGCGGTCGCGGCGCTGGACCTCGGGGAGCTCCGCGAGCGGCTCGGTCCCGGGCACGCGCCGCTGTTGGAGGAGATGCTCGAGCTGGCCGCCGGGCGGATCGCGCTCGACGTCGAGCTCAAGGACGGCGGTGGCGCGGTCGGCGACATCGTCGCGACGCTCGCGCGCCATCTCGAGCCTGACAGCTACGTGGTCAGCTCGTTTTACGACGGCGTCGTGACGGCCGTGCACGAGGCGGCGCCGGAGCTCACGGTCGGCCTGCTGCTGCGGCCGGGGCGGCGCCCGCGCAGGCTCCAGGAGCGGCTGCAGACCACCGGCGCATCGTTTCTGGGTCTGCCGATGACGCTCGCGCGGGCCGGGTTGCTTGCGTGGGCGGCCAACCATGGCCGCGCGAGCATGGTCTGGACGGTCAATGACCGGCGCCTGCTGCGCTCGATGCTCGGCGACGATCGCGTCGCGGCGGTGATCACCGACCGCCCGGAGCTGGCGCTCGAGCTGCGCGCCACGCTCGCCTGACGTCCCACAATCTCGCCTTGATCGAGACGATCGCCGATAGGGTTGTGGAGATGACCGAGCAGCGGATCGTGGAGGCTGGGGCGACTGTCGATGTGTTCAACCATCCCAGCGCCGAGTTCGCCGGCAAGCTGCTGACGAACACTCCGACCGTCGAAGCCGCGCTCAGCAGATGAACACCGAGGCGTTCATCACCTGCGCCGTGACCGGGGCAGGCGACACGGTCGCGCGCAGCCCGCACGTGCCGGTCACACCGGAGGAGATCGCGGCGTCGGCGATCGATGCTGCACGCGCCGGCGCGGCGGTCGTCCACATCCACGTCCGTGACCCGGACACGGCCCGGGGGGCACGCGACGTGTCGCTCTACCGACGGGCGGTCGGGATGATCCGCGACGCCGACGTCGACGTGGTGCTCAACCTGACGGCCGGGATGGGCGGCGACCTGGTGCTGGGCGGCCCGCACTCACCACTGCCGCTCGATGACGCCGGTACCGACATGGCTGGCGCGATGGAGCGCCTCGCGCACGTCGAGGAGCTGCAGCCGGAGATCTGCACGCTCGATTGCGGAACGATGAACTTCGCCGCCGGCGGCGACTACGTGATGGCCAACACGCCCGAGATGCTCCGGGCGATGGCGGGACGGATCAAGGAGCTCGGCGTCCGGCCCGAGCTCGAGGTGTTCGACAGCGGCCATCTGGTGATGGTCAAGGATCTGCTCGACGAGGGGCTGATCGAGGATCCGGTACTGATCCAGCTCTGCATGGGGATCCGGTACGGCGCGCCCGACGACCCGCTGACGCTGCTGGGCCTGATCAACCAGCTGCCCGCCGGGACGGTCTTCTCGGCCTTCTCGATCGGCCGCATGCAGCTTCCGTACGTCGCGATGGCCGTGCTGGCGGGCGGCAATGTCCGCGTCGGCCTCGAGGACAATCTCTACTCGGGCCCGGGCGAGAAGGCAACCAACGCTCAGCTGGTGGAGCGCGCGACGACGATCCTGGAGGCGATGAACGTGCGCGTGCTGACCGCCGACGAGGTCCGCGAGCGCCTGCGCTTGCGCGGACGTGAGTGAAGCCGAGCACATCCCGCGCGGCGCCGCGCTGCTCGGTGGCGGGGTGATCGGCGGCGGCTGGGCGGCGCGCCTGGTGCTGGCGGGCGTCGACGTGCGGCTATACGACCCGGCGCCCGACGCCGAGCTGGTCGCCCGGACCCAGATCGAGCGTGCGCGCCGCGTCTGGCGGCGCCTGACGAGCGCGCCGCCGGCACCCGAGGGCACGCTGACGATGGCCGCCACCGTCGCCGAGGCGGTCGCGGGAGCCGAGCTCGTCCAGGAGAGCGCCCCCGAACGCGAGCAGCTCAAGCGCACGCTGCTGGCCGAGGCAGGCCGCGCGGCAGCGCCCGATGCGGTGATCGCGAGCTCGACCTCGGGGCTGCTCCCCTCGCGCCTGTGCGCCGACATGGACGCGCCACAGCAGCTCGTCGTCGGTCATCCGTTCAACCCCGTCTACCTGCTGCCGCTGGTCGAGGTTTGTGCCTCAGACCGGACCTCCGCGCAGACCGTCGAGCGGGCGGCGGCGATCTACCGCGCGCTCGGGATGCGACCGCTGATCGTCCGCCACGAGATCGACGGCTTCATCGCCGACCGGCTGCTCGAGGCCCTGTGGCGCGAGGCGCTGTGGCTGGTCGCCGACGACGTCGCGACCGCCGAGGAGATCGACGATGCGATCCGCTACGGCCCCGGACTGCGGTGGTCGGCGATGGGCACATTTCTCACCTACAGGCTGGCGGGTGGGCAGGCGGGGATGCGTCACTTCATGGCCCAGTTCGGTCCGGCGCTCGAGCTGCCTTGGACGCGGCTGACCGACGTGCCGGTGCTCGACGCGCAGCTGATCGAGAAGATCGTCCGTCAGTCCGACGACCAGGCCCACGGCCGCTCGATCGAGGAGCTCGCCCGGATCCGCGACGACTGCCTCGTCGCGGTCCTGCTGGGGCTGAAGGCCGAGGGTTATGGCGCCGGCGAGGAAATCGCGCGCGCCGAGCGACGAATGCTCGACAGCGCTTCCGCGCGCGACGCCGACGCACTGTTCAGCGACGGATGGCTGACCGCCCACGCGGCGATCGTCGACCCCGAATGGATCGACTACAACGGCCACATGACCGAGTTTCGCTACCTGCAGGCGCTCGCCGACGGCACCGACGCGCTGCTGCGCCAGATCGGGATCGACGCCGAGTACGTGGCTGCGCGCGGCTCCTACTACACGGTCGAGACCCACATCCGCCATCTCGACGAGGCGCACGCGGGCGACCGGATCCACGTCGCCACGCAGCTGCTGGGCTACGACGAGAAGCGGCTGCACCTGTATCACGAGCTGCGTCGCTCGGAAGATGGCACGACGATCGCGACCGGCGAGCACGTGCTGCTGCACGTCGACGCCGCCACCGGGAGGACCGCGCCGGCCCCCGACAACGTGCTCACGGCGCTGGCGGCGATCAGCGTGCGCCAGCGCGATCTTAAGCGGCCCGATGCCGCTGGCCGGCGGATCGCCCTAGGTCACGGCTCCGAGCACGATGACGCCAACGATCACGCACCCGACACCCAGCCATTGCGGACCCGACGGGCGCTCCTTGAATAGCGATACGCCCATCACGATCGGCACGACCGCGTAGGGCGCCGACGCGGCCGCGACGATCGCCGCCGAGGCGTGGCCGACACCGAGGTTGAAGCACACGTAGCCACCGGTATCGAGCAGCGCGAGCAGGGCCAGCACGGCCAGCAGGGTCGGCCATGGCAGCCGCCGCCGGGCGCTCTGCGGGACCCCGACTGCGCCCGCGGCCAGAGGACCGGCACCGGCCGCGATCGCGTCGATCTCGGGTGCCTCGATCGCCTCGGGCTCCTCGTCGGCGCCCGACCGCGGCCCGCCGCCGGCGAGCACGTGGCCGAACACGAACACCGTCGCGAACCCGCGGGCGAGGAAGATCGGCGCCACCCAGCCGAGATGGGCGCGGTAATAGGAAACCCCGAACACGAACGCCCCCAGCAGCGCCATCGCGCACAGCGCGAGGACAAACCCCAGTGCCGATCGCCGCTGCAGCTTCGTGTGACCGATCGCTCGGATGTCGGCCGACGCGAGCATCGCCCCGGCGATCGTGATCCCGACCGCCAGCGCCTGGACGCCCGACAGCGCGTCGTTCGCGAACAGGACCGCCAAGAGCACCGTGACCGCCGCGTAGCCCGACACGATCGGGCTCAGCACACTGATCGGTCCGATCGCGAGCGCGCCGTAGAACGTCAGGTACGACACCCACCCGACCGCACCGATCACGACGTAGAACGCGAGCTCGTTGCCGGTCAGCTTCGCGAGCCCGCCGGTCGCAAGCACCAGCACGGTCAGCGGGATCATCGCGAACAGGTGGAATCCCAGCACCACCCGCAGCGCACCGATCCCCCGCGACGCGAGCGCGGCGAAGTAATCCGCCAGTCCCCACGTGAGGGCGGCCCCGAGACCAAGTGCTACGCCCACTAATCCTTTGCGTGGAACGTGTGCACGATCGGGTCAGGTTACGTGCTCGTCGCGGCGCGGGCCCCGCCGGCGCTGGTTGCGATATAAATGCGCCGCACGTTTGGACAAATTCATCACATGAGGGGTGAGTAGATGTCGACCGGAGACCTCCATCGCACTGCGTTCGACACCGTTCAGCGGGATGCAGGAGCGACGTGGACCGATTGGGAAGGTTGGGCCTGGGTCGCCGACTTCGGCGATGCGGTCGCCGAGCACGAGGCGACACGGACGGCTTGCAACATGTGGGACGAGTCGCCGCTTCGCAAGTGGATCCTGCGCGGCCCCGACGCGATCGCGCTGGCCGACGCGCTGTTCACCAACGACATGGCCGCGCTCGAGGTCGGCCAGGTCCGGTATGGCCCGCTCTGCGACGAGCAGGGCAAGATGATCATGGACGGGACGGTGTTCAAGCTTGCCGACGACCACGCGATGTCGATCACGAGTTACGACTCCGACCTCGACTGGTTCCGGCAGGTCGCGAGCGACCGGGGCTTCGATGTGCAGGTCGAGGATCGGACCGCCGAGATGCCTCATCTGCAGGTCCAGGGACCCAAGGCCCGCGAGGTGCTCGGACCGATCACCGAGGGCGCCGATGTCGACGCGCTGCGCTACTTCCGCTTCATCCACGAGGGAGTCAAGGTCGGCGGCGTCCCCTGCTGGCTGTCGCGGACCGGCTACTCGGGCGAGCTGGGGTTTGAGATCTACTGTTCGGTCGACGATGCGCCCGACCTGTGGCACGCAGTGCTGCGCGCCGGCGAGCCCCACGGGATCAGGCCGATCGGCCTGTCGGCGATCGAGACGCTGCGGATCGAGTCCGGCCTGCTGTTCCCCGACATCGACTACTTCCCGCACGAGACCGACCCATTCGAGGTTCGGCTCGACAACGTCATCAAGCTCGACAAGGGCGGTGATTTCGTCGGCCGCGACGCGCTCCGGGCGATCGCCGACCAGGGCACGCCGAGGCTGCTGACGACGCTGCGGATCGACGGCGACCAGGTGCCCGAGTACGGCGCCGCCGTGACCCAGGACGGCCGCGAGGTGGGGATCGTCCGCAGCCCCTGCCAGAGCCCGAGCTTCGACATGCAGGTGATCGCAATGGCGGCCATCGAGCGCGGGCTGGTCAACGACGGCCAGCGGGTCGCGGTCGGCGACGGCACGGTCGGCGCGACGGTGGCGCCGTTCCCGCTCTACGACACTGACAAGCGGCGCCCGCGCAGCTGAGCGAGCCGCTCCCGCGCGGCGGCGACGAACCAGTCGAACACGGCCGTGAAGCGGCCGTCGATCTTGAACTCCTCCTGAAGCTCGAACTGAAGGCCGAGCGCCGGGTAACCGTCGAGCTCGATCGCCTCGGCGACGCCGTCGGGGGCCGTCGCCGTCGCCCGCAGGCCTTCACCTAGCTGCGCCACCGCTTGGTGGTGGAAGGAGTTGACGCTCGCCTGAGTAGTGCCGAGCGCCGAGTAGAGGATGCTCGGCGCCGCGATCGCGATCGGATGGCGCGGGTGCTCGGGGATCGGCTGCTCGTTGAGCGAGGCGTGCTCGACCAGTTTCCACGCCTTCCAACCCGGGTCCGAGGCGTGCTCGCGTGAGAACTCCGCCAGCCGCACGTCCTGGACCATGGTTCCGCCTAGGGCAACGTTGAGCACCTGCATCCCCCGGCAGACGCCGAGCACGGGCAGCCCGCGCTCGAGCGCGGCGGGCACGAGCGCGAACTCGAACTCGTCACGGCGCGGGTCGATCGGCGCCAACAGCGGGTCGGGCTCCTGGCCGTAGCGGGCCGGGTCGATGTCGCGTCCAGGCGCGAGCACGACACCGGCCACGTGGTCGAGCGCATCGTCGATCGCGTCCGGGACCTGGGCCAGCGTCACCGGCACCGCACCGGCCGCGATCAGTGGGCGCTGGATGCCGACGCCGCCGTAGTCGCCGAAGTCGTGATTGCTCGCCGAGATGCCGATCAGGACGCCGGACATCAGGCCGTCACCAGCTCGGAGCTGTGCACGAGGGCCTCCTCGATCAGCTCGGTCAGTTCGCGCAGCTCGATCTTGTCGGCGTTGCCCGAGGTCTTGATCGCGTCCTCGTACATCGTCACGTCCTTGGGGCAGGAGACGACGAACAGCTCAACGTCGGCGAGACCCACGGCTTCCTGGATCCGGTTCTCAGACGGCCGCTCCTGGCCGGGCGTGTCGGCGATCCAGATCCGCCCGCCGCCGGCGCCGCAGCAGAACGAGTTGTCGCGGTTGCGCGGCATCTCGACCAGCGTGCAGCCGAGCAGTTCGAGGATCCGTCGCGGCCCGTCGTACTCGCCCTGGAAGCGACCGAGATGGCAGGGGTCGTGATAGGTGACGCGGTAGCCCAGCCGTCCGCCGACGTCGAGCCGGCCGGATTCGATCAGCTCGAGCAGCAGCGCGGTGTGGTGGATCACGTTCCACTCGCCCCCGAGGTCGGGATACTCGTTGCGCAGCGTGTTGAGTGAGTGCGGGTCGCTGGTGACGATCCGCTTGAACTCGCAGTCCGAGATCGTCGCGATGTTCTGCTCGGCGAGCGTCTCAAACAGGCCCTCCTCGCCGACCCGCCGCACGTCGTTGCCCGAGTTGCGCTCGCCATCGTAGAGAATCCCGAAGTCCACTTCGGCGGCATGGAAGATGCGCGCTAGTGATCGGCTGACCCGCTGCGAGCGGGGATCGAACGACGCGTAGTCGCCGACAAACCAGAGGACGTCGACCGCCTGCTTGCGGGCATCGGGCACGTCGAAGTCGAGCTCCTGCGTCCACCGCCCGCGCCGGCGCTTGTTCTCGCCGAACGAGTTGCCCGACTTGTGGATCACCTCGAGCGTCGCCTGCAGATTGGAGTCGAGCTCCCCCTCCTCGACCAACCGCCGGCGTAGCTGGTTGATGATCGGCGCCTGCTCGATTCCGACCGGGCAGATCTCGACACACGCGTTGCATTGCATGCACGACCACACGGTCTCGACGCGGACGCCGTCGTCGCCGATCACGCTGGCATCGAAGCCGGCCCCGTTCGCCTTGCCGTCGGCGAGCGCTCCCAGCAGGCCGCCGATGCCGGACTTGCCGTCGGCCGGGTGCGGCTGCTCGCGCAGTTCGAGGATCACGTCACGCGGCGAGAGCGGACGCCCGGTCGCGTTCGCGGGGCAGGCCTCGTGGCAGCGTCCGCATTTGGTGCAGGCATCGAGCTGGAGCAGGTGCAGTGGGCTGAAGTCGCTCAGCGCGCCGTAGCCCGCCGGCTCGGCGGCGCGGTCGGGCGGGATCGCCCGCAGCCGCTTGCCGGCCTTGGGGTCGCGCAACGACAGGCTGACGTAGCTGGACAGCATGTGCGCGGCCTTCGTGTAGGGGATGCTCGCGACGAACGTGATCGCGAGCAGCCCGTGGAACCACCACAGCCCGTGGCGCAGCGCAGCGAGCGTCGAGTCGCTGAGGCCGGTCAGCGCCTGGGCGACGATCCAGCCGCCGAACTGGGTGCCGCCGTAGCCCGGATCCGACATCGCGATCCGCACGCCCTCGAGCAAAAAGCCGGTCAGCGCGATCACCAGCAGCGTCCCGACGAACACCCAGTCGCCGATCTCGTAGACGCGCCGGTCGTACTGGGGATCGCCCGGAGCCCGATCCGGGCGCGCGTAGTCGAGCTTTGGCGGCCGCACGAACGCGCGCCGGACCATCATCACCAGCAGGCCGATGATCAGTGCGGTCCCGAAGACGTTCAGGACCTCCTTGTAGATCAGGTAGAAGTTGCCGTGGAAATAGCTGATGCCGAACACCGGGGTGAGGAAGTCCGTGTCGAAGCCGAGGATCACGGTGCCGGCGAACAGCACCAGGAAGCCGTAGAAGATCGCGCGGTGCCCCCAGCCCGCGGCGTGATCGCGGCGCTCGATCGTGCGATGGGAGAACAGCAGCCCGGCCCCGGCGGCGAGCCGACTCGGGAACTCGCGCCACGGGACCGGCGGCCACGGTCCCCCCTGTCCGCGCCGGTACCGGCGGACGGGTCGCCAGACGCCGTACAGGAACACCACGACCGAGATCGCGGCCAGCACGTACCACAGCACCCGCAGCGGGGTCGTGAAGTCCCAGAAGACCGGCCGCGTCTTTGTCGCCGCTAGGAGAAGCGTCACGACGACTAATCCAGCGCCTGCTCCAGCTCGTCGGCGACTTCGAACAGGTCAGCGACGGCGCCGTAGTGGGCGACCCCGAAGATCGGCGCCTCCGGGTCGGTGTTCACGGCGATGATCGTCTCCGCCGTGCGCATCCCGGCCAGGTGCTGGACGGCGCCTGAGATGCCGAGTGCCAGGTACACGCGCGGCTTGACGGTCTTGCCCGACTGGCCCACCTGGCGCGCACTCGGCATCCAGCCCGCGTCCACCAGCGGCCTCGACGAACTCAGCGTCGCGCCCAGCCGCTCGGCGAGCGCCTCGAAGCGCGGAATCTCGTCCTTGTCCTCGACGCCGCGGCCGATCGATACCAAGAACGGCGCCTTGGTGATGTCGACGCCGGTGTCCTGCACCTCTTCAAAGCCGAGGTGCTGAGTGGCGGCGACCCCTTCGAGCGCGAGCTCCACGTTGCGCGTTGGCACCGGCTGGGTGCCGGCCGTAGCCGGCTCGAAGATCCCGGCGCGGAGCATCACCAGCGTGCGTTCCTTGCCGGGGAAGTCGAGCTCCGCCACCAGCTTGTCGCCGTACGCTCCCCGCGTCGCCACCGGACCGTCGGCCCACGAGAGTGACGTCACGTCGCTGGCGAAACCCAGGCCGTGTTTCGCCGCGGCCGCCGGTCCGAAGCCCAGCGAATCGATCGTGTAGGCAAGCAGTACCAGGCCCGGCTGCTCGGCCTCGATCAGCTCCCCGAGGGCGCGTTGGGCCACGTGTGCCTCGAAATGCTCAGTTGGCGTCGAGATCAGCAACAGCTGATCGACCCCCTCGACCGACAGCGCCTCCGCGAACCGCTGCGGCTCGGGGTCCACCACCGCGACCAGCAACCGCCCGCCGGCCGTGGCCTTGATCGACAAAGCCGCGCCGATCAGCTCCAGCGAGACCTCGCGCAACTCACCGCGTCGGGTCTCGGCGACCACCAGCAGGTCCTGGGCGCTCATCCGCTCATCCTGTCGCGCACGATCTCGACGATCCGGGCGGCGACCTCCGACGGCGAGCCGTCGATCATTTCGGCGCCCTCTCCGCGCTCCGG
>JBKQJQ010000189.1:0-4828 GCA_052147875.1 Solirubrobacteraceae bacterium
AGGGCTGGATCGCCGACAGGTCCCTGACCAGGGCGGCCGCGACCGTGGGCATCGTCCGCGGCATGTACCAGAGGTGGGGGTTGGGCGTCGAGTCGGGAAGCCCGAGCAGCTTTTGGACGTCGATCACCCTGCGCGACGAGCTCGGCGAGGCCGACTCGATCTTGTTCATGTAGGTGTCGTACCCGACCCCGTTCTGGACCACCAGCCGGGCGGCCGCGACCGTCTGCGCAACGCTCGGGCTCGCTTCAAACGTGTGCGGATCGGTGTTCGGGTTGCTCTCGATGGCGGTCACCGCCACGTACCGTCCCCCGATCTGCGAGATCACGTTGGCGTACTCGTTCTCGGCTCCTACGGCGGCGATCTGACCCTTGCCTGCCGACGCCGCGCCCGACCCACAGCCGGCGATCGCGACCGCGACAGCCAGCGAGAGCCCGAGCGCCTGGAGGATTGGCCGGATCACCCGAGCGAGCTTAACATAGAATGAGAGCTAGTCTCAATCTCGCGGGAGTGAGACCTACTCTTATTCTGATTTCCGTCCGGAGTGGCGGCTATGCTTGTTCACTTGGCAGAGCAGACTTTGATGGACACCGATGCCGATTGGGCCCAGCACGCACGAAGTGTGCTGGGGCGCGCGGGGCATCACCGCGGCGCGGCCCGCGACAGGCTGATCGACCTGCTGGCCGGACAGTCGTGCGCGCTGAGCGCGCTGGAGATCGAGGACGGACTCCGGCGCGGTCGGCGCGGCCAGCGGCCTGTCGGGCGGGCGAGCATCTACCGCGTCCTCGAGCTGCTTTACGCTCACGACCTCGTCAACCGCCTCGACCTCGGTGACGGAATCGCTCGCTATGAGCCCTCCCATCCGGCTGGAGAGCACCATCACCATCATCTCGTCTGCGAGCGATGCGGCAAGCTCGTCGCGTTCGACGACCCGGGGCTCGAGCGCGCGATCGACAGACTGTCTGACCGCTTGGGCGTGCGCGTCGAGAGTCACGAAGTGCTGTTGCGCGGCGCCTGCGATCAGTGCGATTGACGCGCTAGGAGCGCATCGAGCATCTGCTCGGGCGGAGCGTTATCGCTTGCGTCGTTGGCGAGCTGCTTGAACAGCACCTCGCCGCCCGGCGCGATCACCAGCGACGCGCCGAGCTGCGCCGGGTGGCCGACCGTCTTGCCCTGCTTGACGCCCCTGCCGAGGCTCGTCTTGATCCCCTTCAAGACGACCTTGGGACCCAGAAGCCCATTCAGGCCGGACATCTTCGCGCCGACCGCCCTGTAGCTGGTGCGGCTCTGGTCGGCGAGCACCGGCAGTTCGATCTCGAACTGACGGCGGAAGTTGGCGGCGTCTTCGGGTGTCGCCTGGCCGATCAGCACGACATCCGCTCCGGCCTCGGCGAACCGCGATCGGGCGTCCTGCAACTGCAGGGCGTGTGCGCGGCAATAGATTCAGCCGTAGTGACGCAGCCAGACGAGCGCCACCGGGCGGTCTTGCCAGAGGTCGCCGAGGCGGACGTCGTTGCCGTCCTGGTCTGCAAGCACGATCTCGGCGAGCTCGTCCACGCGGCGTAGTCTACGGATGACCGATACTTGGGCGCGATGCCAAAGCTTCTGTGGGAGCCATCGGCCGAACGGGTCCAGCGCGCCACGCTGACGCGCTACCAGGAGTGGCTCGGAGGCGAGCGGTTTGACTCCTACGAGCGCCTCTGGGAATGGTCAGTCAGCGACCTCGACGCCTTCTGGTCCTCGATCGTCGAGTTCTTCGGAGTCCGGTTCTCCGATGGCGGCGACGTTGTCTTGGGCCGGCGGGAGATGCCCGGCGCGGAGTGGTTCCCGGGCGCCCGCGTGTCGTTCGCAGAGCACATCTTCGCCGGCAAGGACGATGACGCGCTCGCGATCCAGCACGCGTCCGAGCTGCGGCCGCTCGGCTCGTTGACCTGGAGCGAACTGCGCGCACAGACCGCGGCGATCGCGGCCGGCCTGCGTGCGTCTGGCGTCGGTGACGGCGACCGCGTCGTTGCCTACATGCCCAACATCCCCGAGACCGTCGCCGCGTTCCTGGCCTGCGCCTCGATCGGGGCGGTGTGGTCCTCGGCGGCGCCCGAATTCGGCGCCCGGAGCGTGATCGACCGCTTCTCGCAGGTCGAGCCGAAGGTCCTGCTCGCGATCGACGGCTACCGCTACGGCGGCAAGGACTTCGACCGCGGTGCAATCGTGGAGCTGATCGCATCCGCAATCCCGTCGCTCGAGCGCGTGGTGCGGTTGGGGTATTTGGATGGCAGTGGCTGGGAGGAGGGCTTTCTCGGCGATGGCGCTCTGACGTTTGCGCAGCTGCCGTTCGATCACCCGTTGTGGGTGCTGTACAGCTCGGGCACGACCGGACTGCCGAAGCCAATCGTCCACGGCCAGGGCGGGATCCTGATCGAGCAGGTCAAGAAGATGAACCTGCACATCAACGCGCAGGCGGGCGACCGCATCTTCTGGTTCTCGACCACCGGCTGGATGATGTGGAACTTCCTCGTCGGCGTGCTGCTGACCGACGCCTCGATCGTCCTGTTCGACGGCAATCCGGGCCATCCGTCGCTCGACACGCTGTGGGAGCTCGCCGAGCGGGCTCAGATCACGACCTTCGGCACCAGCGCCGCGTTTATCGCCTCGTGCATGAAGGCGGGCGTGGTGCCCGCTAACGGACGCGACCTGAGCGCGCTCACCGCCGTCGGCTCGACCGGCTCGCCGCTGTCGCCAGAGGGCTTTCAGTGGATCTACGACCGGCTGGGCTCGGACACGTGGCTGTTCTCGACCTCGGGGGGCACCGACCTCTGCACCGCGTTCGTCGGCGGGGTGCCGGTTCTGCCCGTGTATCTGGGGGAGCTCCAAGCGCGGTCCCTGGGCGCCTCGGTCGAGGCGTGGGACCCCGACGGGCGGGCGCTGGTTGACGCCGTCGGCGAGCTCGTGATCACCAAGCCAATGCCCTCGATGCCGCTGTTCTTGTGGGGCGACGAGGACGGGTCGCGGTTGCGCGAGTCGTACTTCTCGATGTACCCGGGGATCTGGCGTCACGGCGACTGGATCGAAATCACATCGCGCGCGACGGCGATCATCTACGGTCGCTCGGACTCGACGATCAACCGCGGCGGCGTGCGGATGGGGACCAGTGAGATCTACCGGGCGGTGCTCGACGTGCCCAACGTCGTCGACGCGCTGGTGGTCGATCTGCCGCGCGAGGGCACCGACGGATGGATGCCGCTGTTCGTGGTGCTGCGCGACGGCGAGTCGCTGAGCGACGAGCTGGTCGCCGAGATCAAGCGGCGAGTTCGCGAGGACTGCTCGCCGCGCCACGTTCCGAACGAGATCCGTCAGATCGCTGCGGTGCCACGGACGCTGTCGGGCAAGGTGCTCGAGGTGCCCGTGAAAAGGATCCTCACGGGCACGCCGGCGGAGCAGGCCGCCTCCCGTGAGTCGCTGGCGAACCCCGAGGCGCTGGACTACTTCGTCGCGCTTGCAAAAACTCTGTGACGTTTCGCACAGCCGCCCCGCCGGCCGCGCATCATGCGGCGTGGTGGGAGATCGACGGGGTATATCAACGAAAATCTCCACGCTCGCCGCCCGGCAGTGGGGGTACGTTCAGCGTGCTCAGCTCCTCGAGGCGGGATTAAGTGCGGGTGCGATCGATGATCGAGTCAAGGCCGGCAAGCTGATCGTCGAACGCGCCGGCGTCTACGCGCTCGGGTGCCGCCGCCGCGAGCCGGTCGGCAGGGCAGCGGCCGCCGTGCTGGCGTGCGGCGAGGGCGCGGTCCTGTCGCACGGATCGGCCGCCGTCCTCTGGAGCATGCGCAGCCGCTGGCCGGACCCACCGCACGTCACGGTCCCCGGCGACCGCAGGCGCCCCAACATCACGATCCACCGCTGTCCGACGCTCGAACGCCGCGACGTCCGCACCCAGCGGGGTATCAGATGCACCAGCCCGGCCCGGACCGCGCTCGACCTGGCTCCGCGCATGAGCAAGAAGGACCTGGCAGCGGCGATCGAGGAGGGACGGCTGGCCGGCTACGTCCGCCGGGCCGCGCTGCTGGAGATCGTCGAGCGGCTCCCGAACCACAAGGGGGCCACCCGGCTGCGGCGCACTGTCGACGGCGTCGGCAAGGCCCCCACCAAGTCCGAATTCGAACGCGCGTTTTTGAGGTTCGTCAGGCGCTACGGGCTGCCAACCCCGCGTGTCAACCATCGCATCGCGGGCCACGAGGCCGACATGGTGTTCGAGCAAGAGCGCGTGATCGTCGAGCTCGATGGGTATGACACCCATGGGACCAGGGCATCGTTTGAAAGCGACAGGGAGCGCGACGCGGCGACGCTCGCGGCCGGGTACGTGACGATCCGCATCACCTGGGAGAGGCTGAAATCAAACCCGCAGCGAGAGGCCGAGAGACTCCTCCGGATCCTCGAAGATCGCCGTCGACACGCCGTATAGGTTCGGCGAAACGGCTGTCGACAGGTGGCATAGGTCCGGCGAAACGGCCTCGACAGGTGGCATGACTCCGGCGAAACCGGCGTCGACGCATGGCATAAGGCCGGCGAAACGCCATCGACAGCTCGCATGTGGCCGACGGAACCGCCGTCAACACGCGCGATCCGCGCCTCTTACGGACTTCTTCCCAGACTCTGAAAAGGTCCTCACTGATGGCTGGTCTACTGAGATCGCTACAAACAGACGAGATGTTCAACCAGGAGATGAGACGTAGATGAGCAATGTGAGCCGATGGTTGCCAATCATCGGCGGCGCCGTGGCGGGGGGGATCATCGCGCTGGTGATCGCGGGCACGTCTAGCTCGTCGTCGCA
>JBKQJQ010000190.1:0-27822 GCA_052147875.1 Solirubrobacteraceae bacterium
ACGCGCTGCAGGCGATCGACTTCTATCTCGCGCGGGTGCGCGAGGTGGCGATCGTCGGTCCGGAGCCCGAGCCACTGCTGTCGGTCGTGCGCGGCGCCTACCGCCCGCATGTTGTGCTGGCCGGCGGAGAGCCCGACGGCGTCCCGCTGCTCGAGGACCGCAAGCCGGTCGGTGGGCGCGCGGCCGCCTACGTGTGCGAGCACTTCGCCTGCCAGGCGCCCGTCACCACCGCCGAGGAGCTGCAAACGGCGCTTTACTAGCCGCCGAGGATCTTCACGGTCTCGTCTCCGAACACCGCCAGCACCTCGAGCCGCCCCCCGAGCGCCTCGACGTACCGGGCCAGGGTCGAGAGATAGACGTCGTCCTCCTGCTCGATTCGCGAGATGTTCGGCTGGCTAACGGCGAGCGTGTCGGCGACCACCGTCTGGCTGACGCCACGCTTCTGACGCAACTCAGCGAGCTCCAGGTCAGCAGGCCGCACGCGGCCTGGCCTTCCTACAGCACCGGCAGGTAGCGCTCCAGCTCCCAGGGAGTGACCTGGACGCGGTAGTCGTCCCACTCCTGGCGCTTGATCTCGATGTAGCGGTTGAACATGTGCTCGCCGAGCGTCCGCAGCACGAGCTCTGACTGGGCGGTCAGCTCGATCGCCTCACCGAGCGTCTCGGGTAGCTGCTCGATCCCCAGTCGCCGGCGCTCCTCTGGCGACAGGTGGTAGAGGTTGCGCTCCATCGGGTCCGGCAGCTCGTAGCCGTGCTCGATCCCCTCAAGCCCCGCCTGCAGTAGGACCGCAAACGTCAGGTACGGGTTGCAGGCGGGGTCCGGGCAGCGCAGCTCCATCCGCGTCGCGCGCTCCTTGCCCGGGTGATAGAGCGGCACCCGCACGAGCGCCGAGCGGTTGCGCCGCGACCAGGCGACATAGACCGGCGCCTCGAACCCGGGCACCAGGCGCTTGTAGGAGTTCACCCACTGCGCAAAGATCGAGCAGATTTCCCGCGAATGGCGCAGCTGGCCGGCGATGAATGCCTTGCCGACGTCTGACAGGTAGTGCGGGTCGTCGGCGTCGAAGAACGCGTTCGAGTCTCCGCGAAATAGCGACTGATGCGTGTGCATGCCGGATCCGTTCTTGCCGAACAGCGGCTTGGGCATGAAGGTCGCGTGCAGCCCGTACTTCATCGCGTACTCCTTGACCGTGATCCGATAGGTCATGCAGTCGTCGGCCATCTTCAGCGCGTCGGCGTAGCGCATGTCGATCTCGTGCTGGCTGGGGCCGACCTCGTGGTGGGTGTACTCGGTGTGGATCCCCAGCTGCTCGAGCGCCAGCACAGTCTCGCGCCGCAGGTCCGACCCGGCGTCGAGCGTCGTCAGGTCAAAGTAGCCGCCCTCGTCGAGCACCTCGGTCGACTTCGAGTCGCGGAAGTAGAAGTACTCGAGCTCGGGGCCGACGTAGAAGTGGTCGAAGCCCATGCTCTCGGCGCGCTGGATCGCGCGGCGCAGGACGTGGCGCGGATCTCCCTCGTACGGCGTCCGCTCGGGCGTGACGATGTCGCAGAACATCCGTGCGACGCCGGCCTCGTTGGGGCGCCAGGGGAGCGCTATGAAGGTGCTCGGGTCGGGCATCGCGATCATGTCGGACTCCTCGATCGCGTTGAACCCAGTGATCGAGGACCCGTCGAACCCCATCCCGCCCTCGAACGCATCGGTCAGCTCCGTGACGTTGATCGAGAACGCCTTCAGCTGCCCGAGGATGTCCGTGAACCAAAGACGGATAAAGCGGATGTCGCGCTCGGCGACGAGCGAGATCACATCCTCGGCGGTCAGCGGACGATCGGTGACGGTCATGGCTGCGAAACGTTACTTGCCAGCGCGACCGGACCGGGATCCGGTCGGCGAAACCGAGCCAGAGCTTGGCGCTCCGGGACCCGCAGCCGGGCTACGGCTTGGCGCCCGAGACCGGGTGCTCGCCGAGCCAGCGTCGCGCCCAGCGGCCCAGCGCCGACAGCGCCGGCTCGAGCTCATGGCCCATCTTCGAGAGCTCGTACTGGACGCGCAGCGGCGGCCCGGCGATCACCGTCCGCTCGACCAGGCCGCGCGCTTCGAGCTCCTTCATGCGCTCCGACAGCAGACGATCCGAGAGCTCAGGGATCGCCTGCCCGATTTCGGAGAAGCGCATAGGTCCATCCATCAGCACCTGCAGGATCGCGCCCGTCCAGCGCCGCCCGACCAGTTCAACCGCCTCGTGATAGAGAGGGCAGCAATTGCTTCGCGTCCCATAGCCCGTGGCGGTCTGCTCGTGAGCGGCCATGAGTTAGGTGGAGCTTACGACGTCAGGCGGCTTCCAACACCCGGGAGGCTTCAGTCGAGCCGTCAACCGGCACTTCGCCGGCGACGTTGACCATGGCGGTGAAACCCTCGAGCGTGACCGCGGCGATCGCCTCGAGGATCTCCTCGTCGTCCCAGCCGGCCTCCCGCGCCTCCTCGTGGAGGTGCATCGGCGGCCGGCCGCCCTTCTCGAGCAGCGCCTGCAGATAACGCAGCAGCGCAGCTTCGTGTGGGTCGTTGGAGTTGAACTGACGCGCGAGCGCGACCTCGTCGATCGCCAGGCCGGCGCTGCGGGCGGCACGCGAGTGGATCGCGAGCCCGGGTGCCGACTGGTAGTGCTCGGCGACTGCAAGTGCGATCCGCTCGAGCGTCGGCAGGGTCAGCCGGCCGTGGCGAAGCTCGGAGCGAAAGCGTGCGTAGGCGCGGAGCGCAGCGGGCGATCCGGCCAGGACGCCGATGAAGTTCGGGAGCTGTCCGCCCGAGGAGAGGGCGCCGCGTAGAACGGCGACCGAGCCCTCGGGCGCCGTAAGGTCGTCGTGAATTTGAAATCGGCTCATTGGAGTCTTCATCTTGACCCCCGGAAGGTCTCATTCGGGCGGTGCCTCTCGGCCCGCCCTTTAGTTTTGACACCTGCTTACGCTTTATAAGTCTACGCTCGTGCGAGCCCGAGCACAAGAGCACCGGATGGCGCTCATCCCTCATACGGCCGGGAGAAACGTGGACCCAGAAGGGGCTGATCGAGGCGGCTGGGGGCTACGCGTGCGCGCTGGCCACCGCGGCCAGCATCAACATCACGCCCAGCAGCACCGCCCACATGGCCACCCGGTCGGGTCTGAAACCGGCGCGCTCGTGCGGCTTGAGCCGCCGGTGCCGTTGAGCGGCCGACGGGCGTATCCCGTTGCGAGTCGTATATCCCTCCGACCCGTGGCCGGTGATGTGGACCGTGCGACGCCCAGTCGCGCCGCTGCCGCTTGGGGTGTACTCGAACTCCTCGTTCCAGCGCTCGAGGCGCTCTTCTAGCGACGGTGGTTCATAGCGTGAGCTTGCCGAGCCCCTGGACACGGTTACGCTTGGTCGCGCCATCTGCATCGCCCTCTTTCTCGTGCTTGCGGGGTTAGCTGACGGGCTCGCGTCGAAAGAGTGACGCTACGCGCAGAGCGCGATTCGCCCCAACAACTCGGTTCCCCCACTTCCCTCCCGCGCCCATGGCGGCGTGGGCGGAATGGGAATTCAGCGGTTTGGGTCGCGCGACTCTAGCAACGGTCGCGGACGACCGCATTCATTACCGATCACTGCTTGCATCTATTTGCGGGATCTACTCGCGCCCGGCGACCTGCGCGACGAAGTTTGCGACATCGCGCGCGTTGTTGCCGGTCACGACGTTGGACGGCATGACCCCATAACCGAGGCACTGCTGGGCTGAACCCGACGGGGCGTTGGGAAGGCAGCCGTTGTTGATCGTGTGCAGCACCAGCGAGGCGGTGGGCTTGACCGTGTCGAGGTTCGGGCCGACCTTGCCGACCGCGTTGGCCGCCGCCAGCGTATGACACACGGCGCAGTGCTGACCAAATAGCTCACGTCCGGTCTTCTCGGCCGAGGTGAGCTTGTAGCCGCCGACCTGGGCGTTCGCGTTGACGTGGTTGCCGATCAGGATCGCCGCCGGCAGCGCGATTCCGAACCCAAGCACCATGAACGCGAACACGATCCCGATGAACCGGTTTGACCCGCGCCGTTGCCCGGTCGCCGACGGGCCCCGGCCCCGCCGCGAGGCGAGTAGGAACATGCCCAGACCGAGCACGACCCAGAAAGCGACGAAGATGGCGACCGCAAGCACTGCGAGCGGCACCTTACCGTGCGGGCGATCCGGATGACTGTGCAGCGGCGCTCAGCGCCGGCTCGCCGGCGGCGCAGCGGCGGCGAGCGCAGCGGCGGCGGCGCCAGAACGTCAGCGCGGGCTCGCCGGCGGGCAGCGGCGGCGGGCGGCGGCAGAGGTCAGCGCCGGCGACCGGACGCGAAGCTCATCACCGGCGGCGCCACCGCCCGGAAGTCCTCGGCCTCGTTCGTGACCTCGTCGCGGCCACCGGCACGCTGCTCGGCGAGCCCGCGCCTGACTTGCTCGTCGAGCATCGAAAAGTCCTTGACCTCGGCGAGGATCTGGTCAGGCGCGTCGATCGAGCCGACCTGGTCGACGAGCACGTTGATCGCGCCCCCGGCCGCCGGGTGTCGCTCGAGCTTGCCGGCGGCGATCATGAGCGGCTCGGTCCTGACCGTCAGGCGGTGGCGCTCGTAGACCCTCGGGGGGACGATCAGGTTGATCGTCCCGAGCTCGTCCTCTAGCAGCAGGAACACGATTCCGGCGGCCGTGCCCGGGCGCTGGCGGGCGACGACCAGCCCTCCCACCCGCACCCGGGTGCCATGTTCGAGCGTCTCAAGGTCTCGGCTGCTGACGGCGTCGGACGGGAGGCGGTCGCGCAGCAGGGCGAGCGGATGCGCGTTGACCGTCATGCCGGTGGTGCTGTAGTCGGCGAGCATCGACTCCCACTGCGACAGCCTGCGCAGAGCCGGCGGCACGGGCAGGTCGAGCGGCAGCGCCAGCTGCGTGCCGCCCGGCACGCGGCGGCCGGGGGCCGTCACGCCCAGCTGCCAGAGCGCCAGGCGCCGGGGCGATCCCGCCCCCTGCGCGAGGCTGTCGCACGCCCCTGACCAGGCCAACAGTTCGAGGGCGGACGCACTTGATCCCGCGCGCGAGGCGAGATCGGACAGGCTCCTGAAGCGCCCGCCGCGCTCGCGCGCGGCGACCAGCGCCGTGACTTCGTCGGTCCGGACGCCGCGGATGTATCCGAGCCCGATCCGCACCCGCCCAAGCGGCGCGCCGACGAGTCCAGCGAGTTCGGCGTCACACTCGACCCCGCTCTCGTTGACGTCCGGTGCCAGCACCTCGACCCCCCGTCGCTGGGCCTCGTGGACCAGCGCGTCCGGCGGGTAGAAGCCCATCGGCTGCTCGTTGAGCAGCGAGCACAGCAGCTCTGCCGTGTAATGGACGCGCAGCCAGGTCGACTGGTATGCGAGCAGCCCGAACGCCGCCCCGTGGGCCTTGGGAAAGCCGAAGCCCGAGAACCCCTTGACCATCGCAAAAACACGTTCGGCGGTCTCGGCGTCGACCCCGTGCTTGCGCCGGGCGCCGTCCACGAAGCGCTCGTGGTAGGCCTGGATCGCCGCCTCCGATCGCTTGCGGCTCATCGCCCGTCTCAGACCCTCGGCCTCGCCCGGCGAGAAGCCCGCGAACGCGATCGAGACCTCGAGCACCTGGTCCTGGAAGATGATCGTCCCTAGCGTCTCACCCAGCACCGCCTCGAGCGACGGGTGGTCGTACGGGATCTGGTAACAGGGATCGACGCGTAGCCGCTGCAGGCGCTCGATGTAGGGATTGACGGCGCCACCTTGGATCGGACCGGGACGGACGATCGCGACCTGGATCGTCAGGTCCTTGAGGTTCTTGGGCCGGGTCCGGCGCAGCGACTGCATCTGCGCCCGACTCTCGATCTGGAACACGCCGGTCGTGTCGGCGTTCTGGATGCACTCGTAGGTCGCGGGATCGTCGTAGGGGATCCGGGACAGGTCGATTCGTTCGCCCCGGGTGCGAGCGATCAGCTCGACCGTCCGCTCCACCGCCGACAGCATTCCGAGGCCGAGCAGGTCGATCTTCAGAAACCCGGCGTCCGCACATGAATCCTTGTCCCACTGGACGATCTGGCGGCCCTCCATCGCAGCGGGGACGATCGGGCAGCAATCGATCAGCGGCCGGGTGGCGATGATCATCCCGCCCGAATGCTGAGACAGGTGGCGCGGCAAACCGTGTGCCTCGGCGGCGAGCCGCGCGAGCCACGCCCAGCGCCCGCTCGATCCTTTGCGCCCGGTGCTCTCGATGTCCTTGCCGACGTCGCGCGCGTCCCATCCCTCGCTCCCCCGAGCGACCCGCTCGATCTCGCCGGGCGGCAGCCCCAGTGCCTTGCCGAGCTCGCGGATCGCCCCGCGCGCGCGGTAGGTCGGGAAGGCTGCCACCAGCGCCGAGTGATCGTGTCCATAGCGCTCGTGCACGCGCGGGATCAGCTGCTCGCGAATGTCGCGGGGAAAGTCGAGGTCGATGTCGGGCAGCGAGGTCAGCTCATCATTGAGGAAGCGGCCGATCAGCAGCTCGTTGGCGATCGGGTCGACGTGCGACAGCCCGGTCAGGTAGCAGACGATCGACGAGACGCTCGACCCGCGGCCGCGCCCGGGTGGCAGCAGCGCTCGCGCGCTGCTGGTGCCGCGCACCTCGACCGCCACCTCGCGAGCCAGCTCGAGCATGTCGTGGTGGAGCAGGAAGAAGCCGGGCAGGTGCAGCGATTCGATAATCCGCATCTCCTCACGGAGGCGAGCATCTGCGTGCTCGCGGATGCCGGCGGGGGCGTTCTCGTAGCGGTCCTGGATCCGCGCCGTGCAGAGCTGAGTCAGTTTGCGCATCGCCTGCTCGTCCTCGGCTCCCGGGTAGCGATAGCCGAGGTCGCTGCGCAGGTCGAACCGCAGCCCGTCGGCCAACCGCTCGGTCTCGGCGACCGCCTCGGGGTATTCCGCAAAGCGATCGGCCATCGCCGCCGGTGAATCGAGCACGTGGCTGAAGTTCCCTCGCCGCAATGGCTCGGATGCGTCGAGCGTGCTGTGCTGCCGGATGGCCACGAACGCGTCCTGCAGCGGCGCGCGCGCGAGCGCGTGCGCATGGACATCGCCGGTCGCCACGCAGGCGATCCCTAGCCGCCGTGCGAGCGCCGTCAGCCCCCTGTTGCGTGCCCGGTCGTCGCGCAGGAACGGGCGCTGAAGCTCGACCCGCAACCGCTCCGATCCGAACGCCTCGAGCAACCGCCGGAGCGTCGGCTCGTCGTGCACGCCGTACAGCGCGCAACCGCTCAGGCAGACGAGCCCTTCGGCGCGCTCGAGCACGGCCTCGAGCGGCACTGAGGGGTCCGAGGGAGGTGCTCCCGGCCTGCCATCGCGCGTGTGCGCGTGCGCGCGGGTCAAGATCCGGCATAGATTCGACCAGCCGGTCGCGTCCCTGACCAGCAGCGTCAGGTGGCGCGCCGCGCGCGAGTCATCCGGGTCGAGGTCGATCTCGGCCCCGTGGATCGCACGCAGCCCGAGCGCGCGTGCCGAGACTGCGAATTCCATCGAGCCCGCGACCGTGTTGTGATCAGTCAGCGCAAGCGACTGATGACCGAGCGCCAGTGCCGCTACAACCAGCTCGTCGGGCAGCGAGGCACCATCGAGAAACGAGAATGCCGAGTGGCAGTGAAGCTCGGTGTACATTTTACGAACATATGTTCGCATGAGTTGAGGACGACTCAAAGGAGGAGCGCCCATGGCGACAGTCAGCGTCCGTTACATCGTCGACGACGTCGACGCGGCGATCGGGTTCTATTGCTCACAGCTCGGCTTCGAGGAGGTCATGCACCCCGCCCCCTCGTTCGCGATGCTCTCGCGCGGCGACCTGCGGCTCGTGCTGAGCGCCCCGGGCGGCGGTCCCGGCGGCGGTCAGGCGATGCCCGACGGGTCGCTTCCCGCTCCGGGTGGCTGGAATCGCTTCCAGCTCGAGGTCGACGATCTGGGAGCGACGGTTAGCGCCTTGCGGCAGGCCGGCGCGCGCTTCCGCAACGAGATCGTCGAGGGTGCCGGTGGGCGCCAGATCCTCGTCGAGGATCCGTCCGGCAACCCGATCGAGCTGTTCGAGCCAACGCGCGCCGAGGCGCGGCTCGGGCCACCCTCCTGACCTGCTGTGTGGGAGCCGGCCTTCGGCGGATCTAGACTTGACAAGTTAGTAGTGGCTGCTAATCTATTCATAGTTAGCAGTCACTAAGAACTACGGAGGACGCGATGACCGAGTCACGCAGGAGGGGCTGGACCCTCGCAATCGTTTCGATCGGGCTGTTCATGGTGGTGCTCGACAACCTCGTCGTGAGCGTCGCCCTACCGAGCATCCACCGCGACCTTGGGGCCTCTATCCAGTCGCTCGAGTGGACCGTCAACGCCTACGTCCTGTCGTACGCGGTCCTGCTGTTGACCGGTGCAGCGCTCGGCGACAGATTCGGTCGAAAGCGGATGTTCATGGCCGGGATCGCGCTGTTCACCGCGTCATCCGCGGCTGCCGCGCTGGCCCCGTCCACCGGGCTGCTGATCGCCGCCCGCGCGACCCAGGGAGTCGGCGCCGCGATCGCCACGCCGCTGACGCTCACGCTGCTGGCCGATGCCTTCCCGCCCGCACGGCGTGGAGTCGCACTTGGAATCTGGTCAGCGATCAGCGGCATCGCGGTGGCACTCGGTCCGCTGGTCGGCGGCGCCGTCATCCAGGCCGCCTCGTGGCACTGGATCTTCTGGATCAACGTCCCGATCGGTGTGGTGCTCGTGCCGCTCGCCGGCGCGCGGCTGACGGAGAGCTACGGACCCAACCGCCACCTCGATCTGCCGGGGCTCGCGCTCGGCTCGACAGGACTGTTCGGGCTGGTGTTCGGGCTCGTCCGCTCGCAGTCGCTCGGTTGGACGAACACTCAGGTGCTCGTCTCACTGATCGCCGGCGCGCTGCTGGTCCTCGCGTTCATCTTCCAGGAGCGCCGCACGGAGAAGCCGATGCTGCCGATGAGCTTCTTCGCCAACCGCGGCTTCGCGGTCACCAACGTCGTCTCGCTGGCGATGTACTTCGGGATGTTCGGCTCGATCTTCTTCCTGAGCCAGTTCCTGCAGAACGTGCTGGGTAACACGCCGCTGCAGGCGGGCGTCAAGCTGTTGGTCTGGACCGGCGCAACGATGATCGTCTCGCCGCTGGCGGGCTTCTTCTCGGAGCGCTACGGCAGCCGGCTGTTCATGGTCGCCGGACTCAGCCTGCAGGCGATCGCGCTCGGTTGGATCGCCTCCGTGGCGAGCGTCGACCTGAACTACGTGAGCCTGATCGGCCCGTTCCTGCTCGCTGGCTCGGGCATGGCGCTCGTGTTCGCGCCGGCCGCCAACGCTGTGCTTTCGGCGGTCCGGACAGACCAGGCCGGCCAGGCGTCGGGAGCGACCAACGCGATCCGCGAGCTGGGTGGCGTGCTGGGCGTCTCGGTTCTGGCCACCGTATTCACCAGCCACGGCGCCTATACCTCGCCCCAGGCATTCGTGAACGGCGTCGTGCCGGCGGTCTGGGTCGGCGCGGCGGTGCTCGCCGCCGGTGCTCTGATCGCGGCTGCGCTGCCGTTCAGCACGCGGGCGGCGGCGCGCGAGCAGGCAGGGGCGCAGGCCGTGGTCGCCAGCGGTCAGACCGTTGCCCAGCCGGCTGCCTGAGCGTCCCGTAGGATCGCGACAGATGGCAACCCCCGCCAGCCTCACCAGTCAGCATCCGCGTCAGCGCGTCCCGGCCTCCGAGCGCCGGGAGGCGCTGATCGACGCGGCCGTCCATGAGTTCGCTCACGGCGGCTTGCACGGCACTCCCGTCGACCGGATCGCGCGGCGCGTCGGCGTCGCACAGCCGTACGTCTTCAGCCTGTTCGGCTCAAAGCGCGACCTGTTTCTCGCTGCGGTCGACCGCTGCTTTGAGCGCACCGCGGCGGCCTTCAGGCGCGCGGCCGAGGAGTTCGATCCGGCGCTCGCGCTGCCCGACGCCGACGTGATGAATGCGATGGGTCACGCGTACGTCGAGATGCTGGACACCGAGCGCGACTACCTGATGCTCCAGCTGCAGTCCTATGCGGCGTGCGACGACCCGGAGATCCGCGACCGTGTGCGTGCCAACTACGCGCGGCTGGTCGCGTTCGTGACGGAGATCTCCGGCGCCGACTCAGAGCAGATCGACGACTTCTTCCGCTACGGCATGTGGCTCAACGTCGCGGCCGCGATGGGGGTCGAGGACCTGTCGGTGGGGTGTGAGTGGCTGCGCGAGGAGCTGGCTGGGGACACCCCGCCGGACGCGGCGAGCTGAGAGCGCTTCGGGAAGTACAGCTTCGCCGCCATCCAACCGAACGTCGGCACGACCATCGCGGCGTAACAGGCGGCGCGCAGGTCAGTCGACATGTGCGGAACGCCGGCGACCGGAACAACGATCAGGATCAGCAGCGTGTACAGGGTTGACAGCAGCGGCATGCGCCCAATGCTGACCTCGTACGCGACGAGCGCGAACAGGAACGGCACGTGGTAGTAGACGTTGTCCCACGGATCGAGCGCCGACCGGGCAAGTAGCACGAGCGCGAGCAGCAGCAGCGCCTGCGGCAGCTTGTCGATCGGAGCATCGCCGCGGCCACGCCTCACCCACCAGATCGCCGCGACCCCGACCCCGACCGCGATGATCAGCGCCCGCGACTCCTGCACGATCCACGTACCCGGGCCGAACCACCACAGCAGCTGCGGCGGGTTGAAGATGCCGCCGATCGAGGACGCCGTCACGTTGGCGCTGACGCCGGTGGCGACACCGTGCATGCGCGCGAGCGTGATCGGACCCAATAGCAGGCCGACGGCCGCCAGAAACGCGATCACGCCGCGACGTCGCGGAGCCGGCATGACGGCGAACACAACGGGCACCGCAACCAAAGCCCATGCCTTGTTGACGACCGCGAGCCCGATCAGCAAGCCCGCCCATGCCGGCCGTTCCTTGACCGCGAGCACAACCGCGCCCACGCAAAGAACAGCGCCGAGAACCTCCTCCGGGTGCCCGCCGAACACCGCGATCAACGTCACCGGGTTGAAGACGCAGAGGACGATCGGGCTGATCCGGCTCGCCCAGGTGATGCCGCCGTTGCGACGCGGCTGCATCGCCAGCCAGGTGCAGAACGCGGCGAGCGCGAACATGCACGGGAGAGCGCTGGCGAGGTAGATCGCGCGCGAGCCGCCGCCCCAGATGCTGGGGACGATCGCGAACGGAGCGCGCAGGACTAGCGAGCCGACATAGGTCGGACCCAGCCGCAGGAATGCGAGCAGGTGTCCGTGCGTCAGCGCCAGGTAGGCCGGCAGTGCCTCGCGATAGAAGTCGTTGAGCTTCGCCTCGGTGCTGCCGGCGCTGATCGCGTAGACCATGACCCCGATGCTCGCCGTGAGCGCCAGCCCCATCACGATCGCGGTCGTCGGCCAGCCTGCGCCATCCGACGCAGCCGCAGACGTGGATGCGCTGGCGGTGCGTCGCGTCGTTGCGCCCAGCGAGATCACGTGCCTGCCTGACATCTCTCTAGAGAAGTGTCGAGTGATGTGACTGTTCTGGCCCTGCACCTTGGTCTAGTCCTGGCTAGACCAACGTAAGTGCGTGGTGTGGTCGGAGTCGCCGGCGCCGGTCAGCGCGGGCTCAAGCCACGACTCGCTGCGCGAGGTCGCGTTCGGGCTCGATCTGCCACCGGCGCGCGACCTCGCGGAGACGGTCGTCGACCGTCCAGCGGTCGGGCAAATCGTCGCCCGAATACTGCGGGCTACCGCCCTTGAGCGCCATGCAACCGGTGTTGTCCCCGAGCGCACGGATCTCCACGAGCTCGTCGGCGGTCAGGCGGATCTCCGAAGGCAGCGCCTCGAGCTCGGCACGCTTGTGCTCGATCGGTTTTGCGTCCGGACCGAGCTCCTGGATCAGGGTCGGGGCGGCGCACGCGACCGGCTCGTGGGCGAGGTTCCACTGGCACGCGAGCTGGATCATCGACAGCCCGGCGCCATCCGCGATCGGCCGCATCGCGTCGAGCCGGCGGCGTCCGTCCTCGATCCAGCCAGCGGGCCGGAAGCCGCGGTGATCGCCGCGTGCGAGCTCCTGGCCGGGGCGCAGATCATCGAAGAACAGGCCGCCGTAGTCGACCACACGCGTGATCAGCTTGACGTTGTTGCTGGCTGCTGCGCTCATGACCAGCTCGCCGGGCCAGGGCTCGAGCGGGTTGAGGATGATCATCGCCCAGTCGATCAGCGCGCCGAAGCGCTCGAGACAGTCGATCACGTCGAGCGTGAAGCCGTTCGCCGGACCGGGCGCGAGTCCGATCATGCGTGTCAGGCCGGCGTCGCGCAAGCCGGCCATCGCGCTCCAGACCGCATCGCTCGTGTAGCCGACGCGGTCTGGGTTGTGCAACAGCAGTAGGTCAAATGCGCTGATCTGGCAGCGGTCGAGGCTCTGCTCGGTCGCCATGCGGAGGTAGCTCTCGTAGTCGGCCGGGCCGCGCAGCGATGGATCAGTGAACCGGGGAAAGCCCTTTGGTCCGTTGCGCTCGCCCTCGTAG
The DNA here is from genome assembly GCA_052147875.1 of Solirubrobacteraceae bacterium. GTDB lineage: Bacteria > Actinomycetota > Thermoleophilia > Solirubrobacterales > Solirubrobacteraceae > Palsa-465. The sequence continues at coordinate 12,552 of JBKQJQ010000190.1, forward strand.
AAGTCGTGCCCAACGGCGCCGACGACGCAGACCGCTTCGCGCTCGCAGCCGGACAGCGCGCGGCCGAGCATCCGGTCCGCGTCGCCGGTCCCGTAGACGTCAGCGGTCAGGATCGTGTAGATCGACTCGTCGGGCGTGATCAGCGCCTGAAAGCGGTCGTCGTCGAGCGGCTCGCCGAAGTGCATGAAGCGGCCGCCGCTCCAGGTACCGACCGCCACTGAGCCGGGGTCAAGCGGGTGGGTGGAGCCTGCCATCGGCTGCCAGTTTACGAACCGGTTCTCGCGTCGATGCCGCCCGACGATGCCGGCGCTGCGCCGCTCGGATCGCGTTCGGGCGCGATCAGCGAGTACTGCGCCAGGTCCCAGCGCCTCCCTTTGGCGTACATGTACGAACGCAGCACGCCTTCAAACTCATACCCGGCGCGCAGCGCCGTCTTCCGCGAGGCGTTGTCGTCGACGTCGGGGCGGACGCCGAGGCGCCCGAGCTCGAGCGGCGGACCGAGCGCCCACGAACTCAGCAGCTGGAGCGCCGCCGACGCAAACCCGCGACCGCGGGCGCGCCGGGTGACCCAGTAGCCGACCTCTGCGCGCCGGTCGACAAGATCGATCTCAGTCAGTCCGATCGCGCCGACGACCGCCACGCCACCAACCGGCACGATCCCCAAGTCGATCGCCTCTCCGCGCAGCCGCATCGTCTGCTGCGACTCGATCCACGCGCGTGTCTCGGGTACGTCGGATGCCTCCGGGAACGAAGTGAACTGTTTAATCTCCGGGTCCCGACAGGCGCGGTGGACGGCGAACGCGTCGCCGGGAACCAGCGCCCGCAGCCGAACGACCTCGTTGGCGAGCTGGAAGTCGAGCGGGATCGCTGTCGGCGAACGCTGCTGCACACCCAAAAGGTAGTTGGGTCGCATCGCCGACTGGTATGTTCTCGCGGCCTAACGCTGGCGCCACCACCTCCCGCTCTGCAGGTCGCGGAACACGACCTCGTTTCGTCCGCACGTGGTGACGATCTCCCAGTAGTGCCGGCGCAATGGCTTCTCCGTCCACCACCGGTCCTCGATCAGCCACGACTCGCGGACTGAGTCGACGTCCCGGCTGTCGACGACCAGCGGGCGTCCGTCCGCGCTCGCCGCGACCGCGACGCGACGGGGAACCGACAGGCGGCGTGGTGCGGTCACGACCGCTCCCCGCGCGAGATCCGCATCACGCCTCAAATGGGGTCAGGACCGCCCGCCGCTCTGGGAAGCGAGAGTCTGGGTCGATCTCGAGCACTCGTAGCGCAGCATCAGATCCTGCCGCGGCACGCGTCTGTCGGATCGCTTCGCGCAGGCGTGCCGTTCGCTCCGCGGCAGGATCGTCGAGCAGAACACGCTGGTCAGTTGCAGTCGGACCGAATCGCTCGACCGCGAGCCTGAGCGTCTCCGCCGGAGCCGGCATCAGCTCCAGCCGCGGTCCCAGAGCGATGCGCATCCGCACCGGATCCGAGAGCGCCTCGCGAAACACGACCCGTTCGCGCCACGTACCTCCCTGTTCGACCAGCAGCGCCGAGATGACCACGGCCCGCAACGTCCGCCCGCGCCGTTCACGCCGTGCGAGCAGCCGATCGATCAACAGCTCCAGGCCGCGCTGGAGCTGAGAGCCCGAGTTTGCCTCGGGTAGCTCAAGCACCTCACGCAGGAACTCGCTCGCCGGCCGCGGGCTGAGCGCGCTGTCTGCACCATTCGCGAGCTCGTGCGCGAGCAGCCCAACGTTTCCGAAGCGGTCCGCGAGCGCTGCGGCAGACAGCTCAGAAAGCTCGCCGAGCGTCCCGATGCCCAGGCGCTCGAGCGCCTCGGGTAGCTCCGCAAGGGCTGGCCGCGCCCGCAGCAGTGCGACCGGCAGCGGAGCAAGATAGGCACGCGACCGCTCACGACCGCTGCGCGCGTCCGTCCTGCTCTCGACGATTTCGGGGCGGCGTGACCGAGCCATCGAAGCCGCTGCCACAGCGGCGAAGCGCGAGGGCGCGACCCCCAACCGAACCGATACGTGCAGCGCCCGGCGCACCGCCATCAGCACCCCTTCGATACCTCCATGAAGTCGCAGCAGTCCACGCGCGTCGAAGCACACCAACCCTGGGCGCTCAGGCTCAACCGCCGCACCGACAGACTCCAGCCGCACGAGCAGCCGTTCCCACTGATCTGCGACGCCGGCCGGGTCGGGCGGGACGAGCGTCAAGCGCGAACAGCGAGCCAACGCCTCCCCGAGCCGCATCCCAGGAAAGATCCCGAATGCCTCCGCCGCCAGCGACACCTCGCCCACCTGCTGCCCACCGCCCGGTTCCGGCGCGAGCGCCATCGGCGCCTGCAGCAGCTCACCACGATCGCCGACGGCTGTCGTAAGCGCAAAGCGCGGGATCAGGACGCAGACGATCATGACGAACATATGTTCGCATGAGTCCCGGACAGACGCTCGCGGCAAGCACATGTGCAGTGCGTTCGCGCGCGGCGTCAGCTCTGCCCGACCTATATGCTCGCGGCCTAGGACGATGCCCCCGGACCTCACGGATATGGCCGTGGACCTCACGGATATGGCCGTCTCAAGCGTCCGAACGCTGCGTGCCTTCGGGCAGCGGATCCCGGGCGCGGGCGGAATCCTCGCGCAGTCGCTCGAGGACGCGATCAAGGGGCGGATCGTGCTGATCACCGGCGCCTCGTCGGGGATCGGCGAAGCGGCCGCGCTCGACATCGGGCGCGCACGCGGCACCGTATTGCTGGTGGCGCGCACGCGCGAGAAGCTCGAGGCCGTCGCCGAGCAGGTCAACGAGGCCGGCGGCGCGGGTTATGTGCACCCATGCGACCTGTCGAACATCGACGACATCGAGCGGATGGCTAACGAGGTGCTCGACCAGCACGGGCACGTCGATGTGCTGATCAACAATGCCGGCAAATCGATCCGGCGTTCGGTCAACCGTTCGTATGACCGCTTTCACGACTACCAGCGGACCATGCAGCTCAACTATTTCGCGCCCGTCAAGCTGATCCTCGGGCTGCTCCCGACGATGCGCGAACGTAACTCCGGGCACATCGTCAACATCTCGACGATCGGGCTGCAGATGAACACGCCGAGATTCGCCGCCTACCTGGCGTCGAAGGCGGCGCTCGATGCGTTCGCACGCTCGATCGGACCCGAGATCATCGGCGACGGCGTCCACATCACGACCGTCTACATGCCGCTCGTCCGCACGCCGATGATCGCGCCGACGAAGGTCTACGACCGCTTCCCGACGCTCAGTCCGGAGGAGGCGGCGCAGATGATCGTCGACGCGATCCGCAAACGGCCGAAGAAGGTCGCGACCGCGATCGGGAACATCGGTCAGCTGACCTACGCGCTGGCGCCCGGGGCACAAGACCTCGTCGTCAACCGCGCCTACCAGCTGTTCCCTGAGGGTGGCGAGCCGCCGAAGGGCCACAGCGAGGCCGAGCAGCGCGCGTTCGCGCAGGCGACGCGCGGCGTCCACTGGTAGGTCGGCTCAGCCCCAGCGCAGCCGCAGGCTGAGCTGCTCTCCACGCCCATAGGCGGTCAGGCGCAGGCGGGGCTGCTCGCCATCGCAGCTGTCAACGAGCTGCCTCCAGCCGGCCAGCAGCCGCTCCATCTCAGTCGCGGCCGCGACACCGCCGTACGCGCGAAGCCGCCAGTGCACGCGATCGTCGCCTCGGGTCGCCCGCGGCCCCCATGGACTCGGGACCGTCAGCAGGGCAATGCTCCCGCTCGCCGGGTCGACCAACCCGATGCCGTGCTCGCGCTCGCCGACGGGCGCGATCCGCCGGCCCGCAGGGATCCGCGTCAGCAGGTAGATCAGCAGCAGCGGCGTCGCGCCGCTGCCCATCGGGGTCACTCCTTCGGCGCGCTGCTCACCGGTTCCGGCAATCACCGCAGCGAGCACCGCGCGGGCCGCCGGCTCCGACAGGCGCGCGATCCCTGGGCCACGAAGCGATGCGAACGACGTCTGCCTGCCGGCGACCGAGCGGTGCGCCCCGAGCGAGTCGCCCGGTCGTCGCCCGCCGCCCTCGCCGCCATGGAGGCTCATGAACCCGCCCCACGTCATCCCGACCGAGCACAGACGATCGGCCCGCCGCTCGAACACCGGGATCAGCTGGACCGCGGCCCCGTCGGGGTCAAGCCGCAGCGGCACGATGATCCGTCCCGCATCCGCCAGCTGATCGAGCCACGCGCGTGGAACGCGGTCCGCCGCCGCGGTCACGATCACGCGGTCATAAGGCGCTGCATCGGGCCAGCCTGCGCGTCCGTCGCCGGCCACCACCAGCGCCTCGTATCCCGCGCTCCGTAACGCCAACCGCGCCGATCGCGCCAGCTCCGGATCGACGTCGATCGTGACCACCTCGCCACGCCGACCAACTATTTGACGGATCAGTGCCGCGTTGTAGCCGGTCCCAGTCCCCACCTCGAGGACACGATCGCCGGGCCCCAACTCGAGCAGCTCGAGCATCAGCGCCATCATCGTCGGCTGCGATGAGGAGCTGATCGGCGTCCCGTGCTCGTCGCGCTTGGTCACGTACGCTTCGTCGCGGTAGACGCCGTCCACCCCGTGCTCGGCGAGGACGGTGGGAATGAAGCGCTCGCGGGGGACGGCCGCAAACGCGGCCGCTACCGCGTCGCTGCGAATCGTGCCGCGCTCGAGCAGTTCCGCGACCAGGCGATCGCGAGCGGCGTTCATCCCATCAGGGTTGCAAACGCCTGCGCTCCGATGTTGCCGCCGGACACGATGACGCCGACGCGCCCGCCCGGCAGCGAAACCGTGCCCGCCAGGAGCGCCGCCAGGGCGCAGGCGCCGCTGGGTTCGGCGACGAGCTTGCAGCGCTCGAACAGGATCCGCATTGCGGCGACGATCTGCTCGTCGCAGACGGTCACGACCTCGTCGACGAGGCGCTGGATCACCGGCCAGGTCAGCTCTCCCGGGGTCGCCGTCTGCTGACCGTCGGCGATCGTCGCGGTCAGCTCGACCCGCTCGCGTCGCCCGCTCGCAAGCGAGCGGGCCACGTCATCGCTCGCGCGCGGCTCGACACCGATCACGCGGGTCCCCGGCGACAGCGCCTTGATCACGGTCGCCGTTCCGGCGATCAGCCCGCCGCCGCCGACCGGGACGACGACCGCGTCGAGCCCGTCGACCTGCTCGAGCAGCTCGAGCGCGACGGTGCCCTGACCGGCCATCACCATCAGGTTGTCGTAAGGATGCACGAGCGTCAGGTCACGCTCGGCGGCGAGCTCGCGGACGAGCTGCTCACGGTCGTCGGTGTAGCGATCGAAGGTGATCACCTCGGCCCCGCGGCCGTCGGTTGCTGCACGTTTCAGCGCCGGTGCGTCGGATGGCATCAGGATCACGGCGTGGGTCCCACAGAGGCCGGCCGCGAGCGCCACCGCCTGCGCGTGATTGCCCGACGAGACCGCGCACACGCCCCTCGCGAGCGCCGGGCCATCGAGTGACGAGATCGCGTTGTAGGCGCCTCGGATCTTGAACGCGCCGCCGCGCTGCAAGGACTCCATCTTCAGGCTCAGGCGCGCGCCGATCAGCCCATCGAGCGTCCGCGAGGTGATCACCGGCGTCCGGTGGGCGATGCCGTCCAGCCGCCGTGCCGCGTTGCGGACGTCGTCCAGCTCTAGGGACACCGGCGTACCGGCGCTAGGCCGAGTCGGCGTCGTGCATCAACCGTCCGACGGGGACGGCGCGGAGGTGATCAGCCCGCAGGCCGCGGACGAGCTTGGCGGCCAGCGGCTGCAGCTGCGAGGCGCTCGCCAGCTTGAATTCGACTACCTCGCCAGGCCGCAAGTGGCCGACCGAGTCGTCGCTGTCCTGCAGCCGCACCGCACCTGCGACCAGTCGCCCGCCCGCGCCATGCGCGAACAGCCACTGACCAAGGCTGGGGCCGTTGGAGACGTAAAGGAAGTGATGGCTGTAGCCCATCGCGTCCAGCAGCCGATTGAGCTCGGCGCGCGTCCCGAGCCAGCGCACCAGCCCGCCTGGGGGTAACGCCGGCAACGCCTGGTCACCTGCGTCGATGATTGCGTCCTCGGCCGGCAACGACGCCTGGCCGAGCGTGAACGAGGCATGGATCCCGTCGCGCCCGAGGACCCCCGCGAGCGCCGGGACGTCACGGCTCGGAGCGTCAACGAGTACGCCGACCTCAGGACGGTCGGTGGCGACTGCGGTGACCGGCTTGATGTGGACGAAGTCGCCGACCAACGAGTACGAGAGGCCGGTCGTCAGCGTCCATGCGGCCACCGCGATCGCGGCTGCGACGGTCGTCGCGGCGCGAGCGCTGCGCACACGCCAGATCGGACGCTGGCGAGCGCGCCGCTCGTCGTTGAGGATCAGGGCTGCGGTCGGGGGACGGCGAGCGAACGAGCCGTCGGGCTCCGGACGATGCTCGAGCGCGGTCTGGATCTTCGGGACCAGGTCGCGCTCGTGGCGGGCGACCTGCGCGAGGTGGAAGCGCTCGAGCGCGGTGTTCGAGGCGCGGACGTGACCTACCCCGAATCCGTACGACACCACCGGACAGCCGCGAATGATCGCCTCCAGCACGGTCAGTCCGGCGCTCGAGTGGATCAGCACGTCGGCGGATGCGAGGACGTCGCCCATGCGGTCCGTGAAGCCCATGATCCGCAACCGCGGCTCACCCGCGAAACGCTTGGCGACCTTGGCTCGTAGACGATCGTTGCGACCGCACAGGCAGAGCACGGTCGCGTCCTGGAACTGGAGCGCGGCACGGGTCGCGCCAGCGAGATCCCCGACGCCCCAGCCGCCGCCCGAGACCGCGATCACGCGTCCCTCGGCGGGCAGCGCCAGCGCCCGGCGGGCATCGGCACGCGAGCGCGCGGCGAGAAATGCGGGCGCGGTCGGCGGCTTGGCCCAGCGGACGCTGCCGGGACCGGCGATCTGCTCGACCTCCTCGGCCGACTCGGGGTGGGTGATGAAGTGCAGGTCGATCCCTGGATGGGCCCAGAACTGCAACCCCGCCAGATCAGTGATCGACGAGTAGCAGGGGACGTTGAGCCGCCCATTTCGTCGCAGCTCGCCGAGCACCGCGGTCACACCTGGGTAGGTCGAAACGATCAGATCCGGATCGTGAGCGCGAATCATCCGCATCAGGCCGCGACGGCCGAGCATCGTCAGCAGCTTGCGCGACAGCCAGCGGGTCGGCGGGAAGTACATGAACAGCCAGTACTGGAAGTCGAACAGCCACGGCATGTACTGGAACATGAAGGCGGAGTTCTCGCGCAGCACCTTGGTCAGGATCGGCCCCATCGCGGGCAGCCCATTGACGATCGAGACCTGCGCGTCGGGGTCGTCGTCACGGAACTCGCGCGCGACCGCGCGCGCCGGCAGGTCGTGGCCCTCACCGATGTCGGCGGAAATGATCAGCACCTGGCGCGGCTTGGACTCCGCATCGGGTTCCCCGGCCGGGATCACCGCGGCGGCCTGGTCGTCCGATTGTGCGGCGGCCTGCTCCAGACGCCAGTCGATGTACTTGTGCACGCCCTCCGAGAACGGCGTCGCGGCGGTCCAGCCGAGCTCGTGCTCGGCCCGCGCAGAGGAGACGATCTTGCCGCCGAAGTCTCCGGGGCGAGCAGGCGTGTGGACGATCTCAACGTCGCCCATCAGCTTCTTGATCGTCTCGGCGATCTGCTTGATCGTCACGGTCTCGTCGCTGGCGAGGTTGTAGATGCGGTTGACCGCGACATCCTCGAGCCCGAGTGCGACGCCGTCGGCGAGATCCTCGACGTACACGAACTTGCGCGACTGGCTGCCGTCGCCGGCAAGCGTCAGGGGCTCGCCTGCCAGCGCCTTATTGACGAACGCCGGGATCACGGCCGCCTCGCGTGCGCGGGGACCGTACGGGATCCCGAACCGCAGGATCGTGTAATCGATCGCGTAGAGCTCCTGGTAGGCCTTGCAGTACAGCTCGCCGGCGAGCTTGGTGCTCGTGTACAGGTGACTCGGCGGCGGCAGCAGCGTGTCCTCGTCGACCTCGTCGGGCTCGCAGTCGGAGTACACCCAGATCGTCGACGCGTAGACGATCCGCTTGACCCCGGCGCGACGCGCTGCCTCGAGCACCACGACGGTCCCGCGCGCGTTGACGCGCTCGGCGTCCTCGGGCTCTGCGTGGACGTCGTTGACGTCGGCGACGGCCGCCAGGTGCGCGACCGCATCGCAGCTGTGCAGCGCGCGCTCGAGCGATTCGCGGTCCGTGATCGAGCCGAGCACCGTGTCGACCGAGCCGGGCTCGTGCCACGGCGACGGCCGCAGGTCGTAGATCACAGGCTCGTGACCGCGCGCGCGCAGCTTGTCGACCACGTGCGAGCCGATGAAGCCGGAGCCGCCTGTTACGAGTACGCGCATCGAGTCAGGTAGCGAGGCGGTAGTACAAGGGCACACAGGAGTGGTTCCGCGCGACCCAGTCGCTGTTGGGCAGGTCGACCGCGTGCCCCATGATTCGGTGGCATGGCTCGTCGTAAACGCGCCCGGTCGAGCGCTCGAGCCAGTCGAACACGATGTACTTGTAGAGCCCCGAGACCATCCCGTCCGGTAGCTCGAGGCGGCTCGGGTAGCGCGCGTCGAGCTCGTCGCGGGCGATCTCGTTCTTCCAGCTGACGATCTCTGGCAGGCGCTCGATTCCTACCAGCCCAAGCGCGGCCGTGAACTCGCTCATGCGGAAGTTGAGGCCGGCGACACCATAGTTCGGCTTGCCGTAATTGCGGAAGTCCCGGGCGTGCTCGATCACCTCAGGGCGGCTGGAGACCAGCACGCCGCCTTCGCCCGTCGAAATCGTCTTCGTCGCGTACAACGAGTAGACGCCTGCATCCCCGTATGTACCCGGCTTGCGGCGATGCCAACTCGCTCCTGCCGCGTGCGCGCAGTCCTCGATCAGGAAGATCCCGTGATCCTTGCAGTACGCGGCGATCCGCTCGGAGTCGAACGCGATATGGCCGCCGATGTGAACCAGGAATGCAGCTCGCGGCTTGTACCGCTCGGCGGCGCGCTCGAAGTCCGCGAACGACATGCACAGATCCTCGCGGTTGCAATCGACGAACTGGACCTCGGCGCCCGACCGGACCGCGGCGAGCGGGGTCGCCATGAACGTGTTCGACGGGCAGAGCACCGTCTCGCCCTCGACACCAGCGAAGTGGAGTGCGGCGAGCGCGCCGCCGGCCCAACTCGAGAGCGCCACCGCGGGCAGTTCGTTCCAGGCCTCCCAGGCGGCCTCGAAGCGGGCGTTCATGTCTGCCTCGGACCAGCGGTTGGAGTCGAGCACCTCGTCGATCAGCGCGTGCAGGCGACCGCGATCGCGGTCGTCGAAGCCGATCGCAAATCGTGCGTAGTCAGGGACGGTCTGGTTGGAAGCCGAGGATGAAACCGTTGTCATGGTGGGTGCGGCGCCCTTACACGCGAACACCGGCGTGCTCCGCCGGCCGACGGCGTGCATCCGCGTGGAGAATGCCAATCCTGCCAGTGTGTGTGCGCTCTGACAAGGCTGTCAGACAGGCAGGACGGTACCGATTTTCCGTCGTTGTAGCTCTGCGAGCACCAGTTCGAGTGCGGCGGCGGTGCGCCGATGCGAGTTGGCGGCGCTGTAGAAGTCCGCGTCGTGCAGCAAGATCACATCCCCCGGCAACACTCCGCGCAGCGCCCGCGCGGCGATCCGCGATGGGGTCGTCAGCTTGCGCCAGTCCTTGCCCCATCGAGACCACAGCAGCGGCCGTAGGCCCGCCGCGCGCGCCGCGGCGAGCCCGGCCGAGCTGTAGATCCCGTACGGCGGCCGGTGCCAGAGCGGCTGCTGGCCGAGCGCCTCGCCGATCGCGGCGGAGCCACGTGCGAGGTCGTCGGCGACCTGAGCGCGCGTCATCCGCAGCTGCAGGCGATGGCGGTAGCCGTGCAGTGCGACCTGGTGCCCCGCGGCGACGATCTCGGCGAGCATTCCGGGACGGCGCTCGACCTGCTCGCCGATGACAAAGAATGTCGCGCGCGCGCCTGCGCGCGAGAGGACCTCCAGCACCGCCGCCGTCCCCTCGGGGTGTGGGCCATCGTCGAACGTCAGCGCGACCCCATCGGCGTCCGGCAGCGTCCGCGGCAGCGCGAGCGCCGCAGCCGCGCTTGGGACAACGGGCGCAAGCAGGTGGCGGACCACATCGCGGATGATCGCCGAAAGCGTGCGCTACAACAGAGACGATGCACGCCGTGGCCCGCTGCGAGCCGCAGCTCGACGAGTGGATCGAGAATCCCGCCCTCAGCGTGCGGCACCGGCGCGAGAGCACGGCGTCCGCGGACAGCCTGTGGCGCGCCGCGCGCGAGGTCTCGCTGTCCGACACGGCGCTGCTGGGTCGGCTGGTTCGCTGGCGGATCCCCGAGCTGGCCCGGGATGCGACCTACGACCGGCTGTTCCGAGAGCCGCCATTCGTGGTCCTCGAGGAGGGCGAGCGGCTGCTCGTCTCTGGGCTCGCGGGCCGGATCTGGACGCTGCGCCGTGACTACCCGGGGTTGCGCACGCCCGACGAGTTCCGAGAGTGGTCACAGCGCGGCACCGTCCGGGTGGTGTTCGCCCATTGGGCGCAGCAGCTCGACGATCAGCGTGCGGCGCTCGCGTCCGAGGTGCGGGTGGAGCCGTTCGGCACGCAGGGGACGATCGGCCTTGCCGCGGTACGGCCGCTGGTGCGCTCCTTCCAGCAGCTCGTGGGAAGCGATGGCATCAACGTCGCTGTGCACCGGGCCGAGCGTGGCGAGCGGTGAGGGCGGCTAGCCGTACCCGCAGCGCACCATGCGTCGCCCGGGTGGGGGCGAGCGCTGTGCCAGTTCCGCAACGATCGCTACCGGCGCCTCGCGCGCACGTCTAACGTCAAACGAATGGACGAGAGCTTCGACGGCGTCGTCACGGTTCGCTTCATCCGCTACACAAATGAGGCGACCGGCTGGGCTGTCGTCGACGCCGTCAGCGCCGACGGCTCGCCGGTCGTGCTGGTGGGCCCGCTCGTCCACCTCGAGCAGGGCGAGCGCGCCCAGATCGTCGGTGACTGGGTGGACGACAGCCGCTACGGGCCCCAAGTCAAGGCCCAGCAGGCGCGTCCCCTCCCGCCCGAGGATCCCGCGGTCCTGGTCGGCTATCTGAAGCGCGTCAAGCACGTCGGTGCCAAGCGCGCGCAGCAACTCGTTGACGCCTACGGCCCGGAAGATGTGCTGGACAGGATCGACGGCGATCCAGAGCGCGCGATCGCAGGCGTCGGGCTGAGCGCCAACCGGCTGCAGGAGGCGGTGGAGTCGTGGCAGGCGATCCGCGTCACCCGGCGACTGCACCTGCTGCTCGCGCCGCACGGGCTCGCCTATCTCGCCGCGCGGATCCACGAGCAGTACGGCGCCGACGCGCCGGATCTGATCGGCGCCAACCCGTATGAGCTGACGAGCGTATTCGGGGTCGGCTTCCTGATCGCAGACCGGATCGCGCATGCGACCGGCCCGGGCGGCCCGAGCCGCGGCACGCAGCGCCAGCGCGCCGCGATCCTGCACGCGCTGTCCGAGGCCGAGCGCAGCGGGAGCACCTGCCTGCCGCTCGCAGAGCTGTTTCCGGCTGCGCGTCAGCTACTGGGCGAGGACCCGGCCGGGGACATCGTTGACGAGCTCGAACGCCGCAACGACGTCGTCAGAGAGCACGATTGGATCTACAGAGCTGCAACCGCCGAGCTCGAGGCCGAGCTCGCCGAGCGGGTCGCACGGCTGATCGCCGCCGATCCCAGCGCACGCCTGCACGCGCCCGACGCGAGCGACCTCGATCGCCCGACCGACGAACAGCGCGGCGCGCTCGCGGCCGCCTTCGAGCATCGCCTGTCGGTCATCACGGGAGGTCCGGGCACCGGCAAGACCGTCTCGATCAAGTCGATCGCGTCGGCGGCCGTCGCCCAGCGCGCGCGGGTCCTGCTGGTCGCGCCGACCGGGCGCGCCGCGGTCCGGATGACGGAGGCGAGCGGGGTGCGGGCGCGGACCGTGCATTCGGCGCTCGGGTGGGTGCCAGGCGAAGGACCGCTGCACGACGAGCAGGACCCGCTCGCCTGCGATCTGCTGATCGTCGACGAGACGTCGATGGCGAATCTCGAGCTGCTCGTGACGCTGCTGCGGGCGGTGGGTGACGAGACGCACGTCGTGCTCGTCGGCGACGCCGACCAGCTCGCTCCGGTCGGTGCCGGAAAGCCGTTCGCCGAGCTGGTCGACTCGGAGCTTGTGCCGACCACGCGCCTGACGCACATCTTCCGCCAGGCCGCCGGCAGCATGATCGTCCAGGGCGCGCACGCGATCCGGCGCGGCCAGACACCGTCGTTTGCGCACTCTGACGGCATGCGGCGCGACCTGTTCCTGATCGAGCGAGCATCCGCGCGCGATGGCCTCAACGAGATCGTCTCGCTCGTGTCCGAGCGCCTGCCCGCCCACTACGACGTCGATCCGATCCGCGACATCCAGGTCTTCGCCCCCGTCTACCGCGGCGAGCTCGGAATCGACGCTCTCAACCAGGCGCTGCGCGAGGCGCTCAACCCCGACGGTGAGCCGGTGCGAGGTGGCAGGCTGCGGCTGGGCGACAAGCTGATGATGACCGGGCGCAACCTGCACGAGCTCGGACTGATGAACGGGACCGTCCTGCGGCTGCTGGACGAGGTCGCCGGTGGCGCGAGCGCAGACCAGGCGGCGCTGCTGCTGGCGACCGACGAGTCGGTCGTCCGGCTACCGCCGGAGGATGCCGACCGGCTGAGACTCGCGTACGCCTGCTCGGTCCACCGCGGGCAGGGCATCGAGCTGCCGATCGCCGTGATCGTCGCCCATCCCGCCGCCGGAGCCTTCTTCCTGCGGCGCGAGATGCTCTACACGGCGGTCACCCGCGCCCGCCTCGCGACCGTGATCGTCGGCACGCGTGAGGCGGTTATCCGCGCCGCGCGGACACCGGACACGGGACGACGTCACGGACGCCTGATCGATCGACTGCTGGACACCGGGGCGGCTGCAATACAACTGCGATGACTTGAGTACCGCCGACTGGCGGTCGATGTAACGTACCTCGGGGTTCTAGGCGTTCCTTGCTGATTGGCCGATACCGATGGTCGAAACGGGCCACACGAGAGACAGTGAATTCATCGAGGTCCGCGAGACCTTTGAGCGGATCATCGGGACGAGCGTCCCAGATCGAGCGCTCGACATGGCTCGCCGGCGGGCGCTCGCCGTGCGGGACCTGCCCGGGCCGGCGGATCGTGCCCAAGCGGTAGCGCTGCTCGGATTCACCGCCGACCTGCTGGTTGCGGTCGTGCTCGAGCCGGGCGTGCAACCGTTCGAGGTCGCACGGGTCATTGATCAGATCGAGCTGTCGGCCGAGATCCCGCGGCTCGCGCTCGCGCGTGAGGCGCTCCAGGCACCCGAGCTCACGCGCCTGGCGCCGCCACGGGCGCTCGAGCTGGTGCTTGCGCTGCTGCGCGCATTCACGCGACTGGACGCGATATCACTGTGGACGATCAGCGCCGGCCGGTCAGTCGCCCACGTCGCGCACGCCGGCGAGTTCGAAGGACCAGTGGGGCCACCGCGCGCGCTCGCCCGCGCCGTGCTGGAGGCGGGCAGTTCGGAGCTCCACGAAGAGCCCAATCTGCACGGGATCGGACTCGGCCCCTACGGGCAACCGAACGCCGCGCTGATCGCCGAGGGCCAGCGGACCGAGCCCGAGCGGTTGACCGCGATGGTGGCGGTCACGGCGCCCACGATCACTACGCTGCTGGCGCTCTACGACCGGCATGCGGCGGCCACCAGTCCCGACGGGGCCGCTGCCGCGTCGGCGGAGCGGCGGCTCAAACGGCTGCGATTCGACCTGCACGACGGACCGCAGCAGGACGTGATCCTGCTGGCGGAGGACCTGCGGCTGTTCCGGGCGCAGCTCGGCTCGGTGGCGCAGCGTCTCCCGGGCAACTTCCGGCTGCTGACCGGGCTCGATGACCTGCAGGCACGCCTGGTCGCCCTGGCCGGTGACCTGCGACGGATCTCCTCGGCCGTTGAGTCCCCCACCCTGTACACAGGCGCGCTCCCGGACGCGGTCGCCCAGGCCACCGACGACTTCACGGAGCGGACCGGAATTCACCCCGAGGTGCGGATGCACGGCGACTTCACCCCGCTGACCGATTCGCAGCAGATCACGCTGCTGGCGCTCGTTCGCGAGGCACTCAACAACATCCGCGAGCACAGCGACGCACGCCACGTGTCGCTGAGCCTGACGGCCGGGCCGGCCGGCGCCGAAGTGGTGATCACCGACGACGGGCGTGGCTTCGAGCCGGAAGAGGAGCTAGTCCGTGCCGCGCGGGGCGGTCACCTCGGGCTGGTCGGGATGCACGAGCGGGTACGGATGCTCGGTGGCCTGACCAGCATCGACAGCCACCCCGGCGGGCCGACGACGATCTCGGCACGAATCCCACCCTGGGTCCAGGGTGTCGCGCCAGATACGAACTGACTAAACGATCAGGCGACCGCTGCCACGAGCCCGTTCTGGAGCGCGTAGCGCACCGCCCCGGCACGGTTCGCGACGCCGAGCTTGCGGTAGATGTTGGTCAGATGGAACTTGACCGTGTGCTCGCTCACCCACAGCTCGCGGCTGATCACCGCGGTGGTCTTGCCGCACGCGACTGCCTCGAGGATCGCCTGCTCGCGTTCGGTCAGCTCGGGTAGCATCGAATCCTCGCCGGACTCATTGGTCTTTGGCGACGGCACCGAGGTAGCGTGGAACACGCTACCGCTGGCGGCCTGCCGCACGATCGCCGCGATGTCAGTCGCGTTGATGCTCTTGACGACAAACGCGCTCGCCCCAGCGTTGAGCGCCGCGTCGATCGAGGGCCGGTCCTCGCAGGCCGACAGAACCACGACCCGTACCTCGGGCCACGTGGTTCGGATCTGCTCGATGCAATCGGCGCCGTCGGTTCCCGGCATCCTCAGGTCCGTGAGGACCACCTGCGGCCGGCGCCGCTCGACGAGTCGCATCAGCTCAGGCCCCGAGTGGGCCTCGCCGGCAATCTCGATGTCCTCGCTGCGCTCGAGCGCCCGACGAACCCCGGCGATCATCAGTGGATGATCGTCGGCAATCAGCACCTTCAGAGGTGCCCCAGTCTCAGCGTCCATACCGCCCACCCGTTCGGAATAGTGTTGATCGGCTAAGTTCGCCGGTCGCCAGGTAAGACCTGTCCCAGCACGCCCACTATCGGCTGGCCCGATG
>JBKQJQ010000191.1:0-3069 GCA_052147875.1 Solirubrobacteraceae bacterium
ACCAGCAGGATGGTGACGCCGCGCTTGGCGGAGCTTTGCGGCAAGGTGATCTGTTCGAGAGCCCTGCGGTTTTCCTCCAGACGAGCCAGACCGTGGTCGCGGTACCAAACGGCGACCTTCCACAAGACGGCGAATGACAACAAGGCCAACAAGCCGAAGAGGGCAAGACTCGTCTGCCCGTAGCGCATGACAACCAGCGCAACCGCGAGCGGTCCTAGCGCGGACCCCACGTTTCCGCCCACTTGAAACAGCGACTTGGCTTGTAGGAATGGCCGTTGCCATCGCTCTCGTGATCGCGGCGGTGGCGGGATTTGCGGCGGCTGTGCAGGCGGGATTCCTTCGCGGAACGTTCCTGCACCTCGTCTCCGTTCGCGCCGGACGCCCGATCACCGTCGACGGTGCCTTGCGAATAGAGCTGCTCTCCTGGACACCCCGCATCACCGCCGAGCGCGTCGTCATCGGCAATCCCCGCTGGATGCCACCCGGGCGCACCGCGGAGATCGGCTCGTTGAGCCTGGTGTTCGAGGTGCCGCGGCTGCATCACCGATTCGGCGTCGACAGCCTGTCCCTCACGGGCGCGAGTCTGCATCTCGTACGCGATGCAGAGGGCCGCGCCAACTGGCAGTGGGACGACCCCACCGTTGCGCATGCCGAGCGGAAGCTCGCCATCGTGCGCAGCCTTTCGGTGCCGCGCGCGCACGTGACGCTCGACGATGATCGCCGGCATCTGAAGTTCGACGGGGTCGCATCCGCGGAAGGCCCGCCGGCTGGAGCACAGGTCAGGATCTGGGGCGAGGGCGATTTGAACGGGCATCCGGCATCCTTCGAGATCAAGAGCGACTCGCTCGCCTCCGCGAGTCATCAGCGTCCCTATCATTTCTCCTACACCGAGCGCTCGAGCGGCTCGCACTTGGAAGGTGAGGGAGTACTGCCCCGCCCTTTCGATTTCAACGCGATGGAATCGACCTTCGCGGCCGGCGGCGAGGACCTCCAGGACCTCTATTATCTGGTCGGGCTGCATATGATCAATACGGGCGCCTATCGATTGACGGGCAAGCTCGAGCGCGACGGTTTGCATTTCAATTTCAACGATCTGTCGGTGCATTCCGGACAAAGCGACATGCACGGCAGGATCGGCATCGACTCCACGCGCCCGCGACCGCAACTCGACGTCAAGCTCGAGTCGCACCTGCTCCGGATCGCGGACATCGGCCTGCGCGCAGCGGGGCGCGCTCCGCCGGACAGCGGTCCGCCGCTGCTGCTTTCGAAAGCGACGATGCGTCCCGCAGGGTTTCGACAAGACGATGCGGCAATCGTCCTGCATATCGATCAGGTCGAGCTGACCCGACTCAAGCTGCAAAACGTCGCAGCCAAGGGCGCGCTCGATCACGGCGTGCTCACCGTCCAGTCGCTGTCGGGCCACCTGCTTGGAGGCGAGGCTCAGGGACGCGGAAAGCTCGACGTCAACCAGGATCCGGCGCTCGCGGACGTCGATCTCAAGCTCACCGGTCTCGAGCTCGCTCAGATGCGCCACGAGGAACGGAACTCCACTCCGGGTACTCCCCCGCCGATCGAGGGCACTCTGCGGGCACGCATCAGGGTGAGCGGTCGCGGCAACTCGATCCATGAAGTGGCGGCGACCTCGAATGGAAGCGTCACGGCTGTGGTTCCGCACGGCACGGTGCGCGACTCGCTTGCCGAGCTTGCGGGCATGGATCTGCGCGCGCTCGGACTGCTGATGTCGAAGGACAAGCACGACACGGCGCTGCGTTGCGCGATCGCGATTTTCAAAGATCACGACGGTACGCTCACGGCTCAATCTCTCGTCGCTGATACCGAGCCGGTGCTCCTCACCGGATCCGGTCAGATTCAACTCGATACCGAAGCCCTGGATCTAACCCTGCAAGGCGAGCCGAAGAGCCTACGGCTGTTTCACTGGCGCTCGCCGATCCTCATCAAGGGAACGCTGTTGCACCCCTCGATCGACGTCCAGGCGCACAAGCTCGAGATCATCGATACGGGCAAGGCCAAGGACGCGGACTGCGATGCATTGATGGCATCGGTCGATTCCGAGGACGCGCGGACCCCTCAGAAGGCGCTCTTCACCACTCCGCCGTCCACGCGATAGGCGGCTCCCGTGGTCGCCGAGGCGAGCGGGCTGGCGAGATAAGCGACCAGCGATGCAACTTCTTCCGGCGTGATGAAGCGCCGCAAGAGGGACGTCGGGCGCCATTTCGAGAAAAATTCCGCCTGGAATTCCTCGAAGGAGTTGCCCTCTTCGGCCGCCAGCTTCGCGGCAAAATCGCCCATGCTGCGCGATCGGGTGGGGCCGGGCAACACGCTGTTCACGGTGATGCCCGTGCCCGCCACCGATTCAGCGAGACCGCGCGCGACAGCGATCTGTGCAGCCTTGGTCATCCCGTAGTGAATCATCTCCGCGGGGATTTGCAGGGCACTCTCGCTGGAGGTAAAGATGATGCGGCCCCAATTCTCTTGCCTCATGACCGGCAGATACAGCCGTGCGAGCCGCACGCCGGACAACACGTTGGCATCGAAAAAGCGACGCCAATCGGCATCGGAGATCTTCTCGAAGGCCTGCAGCTCGAAGATGCCGAAGTGGTTGATCAGAATCGTCACGTCGGGATGGCGGCGCGCGAGACCGTCCGCCGCCGCCTCGGTGCTCAAGTCGCCGGCAAAACCCTGCACCTGCGCGCCGGCGCCCAGCTCGCGGGCAATTCCCGCGACCGTCTCGTCGACCGCATGCTGCGTGCGTCCGTTCACGATCACCCGCGCGCCCTCGCGCGCCAACGTGGTCGCGATCGCAAGCCCGATGCCGGCGGTGCTAGCGCTGACGAATGCCGTCTTGCCGTCGAGCTGAAGGTTCAATGACCGGTGGGATCTCCATGTCGACTCGCCTCGAACAGGAACCAGGTGCGTCGTTCGGTCTCGTCGATCCAGTTCTCGATCAGGCTCGCGGTCGCGATGTCGCGGACCTCGTCGACGACGTCGTGCACCTCGCGCAAACGCGCGGCGAGGCTCTGATTGTCCTCGCGCAGCTCCGCCAGCATG
>JBKQJQ010000192.1:0-3643 GCA_052147875.1 Solirubrobacteraceae bacterium
TGATCCTCGATCACGGCGACTACGACGAGGGCTTCGCGATGAAGCTCGTTTCGAAGGACCTCCGGCTCGCAGTCGACCTTGCACGGGATGTCGGAGTACCCGTCGAGCTAGCGGCGCTTGTCGAGCAGATACACGGCCGGGCCCAAGCGGCGTTTGGCGATGACGCCGGTGAGATGAGTGCTGTTCGTCTCTACGAAGAGCTGGCTGGAGTCGAACTTCGGCTATCGAAAGGGGGGTGAGACCGTGGCCTTGGAACGCTCTGCACCTATGCGGTGCTTAACGTTCCAAGCGACGCCCGAATCGCCTCCCTCGCGGCTAAGCAGTACGGGTACATCACATACCAACAGCTGATCGCTCTCGGACTCACCCGGCGCCAGATCGCTCTGCGGATCAAGAAGGGACAGCTGATTCCCGTCCACCGTGGCGTGTACGCGGTGGGGCACCCACGACTCGAGGGCATCGCCCGCGCAGCCGCGGCGCGTCTCGCCTGCGGCCCTGGTGCTGTCCTGAGCCACTTCTCGGCCGCGGCGCTCTGGGGGCTCACCGGTTGGCCGACGGTGCACGAGGTGACCGTCTCGGC
Organism: Solirubrobacteraceae bacterium; assembly: GCA_052147875.1. Classification (GTDB taxonomy): domain Bacteria; phylum Actinomycetota; class Thermoleophilia; order Solirubrobacterales; family Solirubrobacteraceae; genus Palsa-465. The sequence goes on from JBKQJQ010000192.1 coordinate 581, forward strand.
AAAACGGCGCCCGAGCGGCATCCGGATCCACGTCCACCCCACGCTCGACAGCAGGGACATCCGCGGCCGCCGCGGGATCCGAGTGACCAGCCCCGCCCGGACGGTGATGGACATCGCGCCCAGGCAAACGGACAGCGGCAGACAGCGGGCGGTCAGCGAGGCGCTGCTGCAAAAGCACATGCGTCTTGACCAGCTCGAGGCGACGCTGACGCGCTACCCGTACCACTCGGGCGCCTCGCTCCTACGCCATCCAAGGGACCCGACGCGCTCCGAGTTCGAGCGCAGGTTCCCGCCCTACTGCAAGCGCCAAAACCTGCCGACCCCGAGGATGAACGCTCAAGTCGCGGGCTACGAGGTCGACGCGCTGTTCGTCGCCGAGCGAGTGATTGTCGAGCTCGACAGCTGGGAGTTCCACAAGGACCGCCGCTCGTTCGAGCTCGACCGCGAGCGCGACGCCGCGACCCTCGAAGCCGATCACGTGACGATTCGCATCACCTGGGACCGGTTCAAGAACGAACCGGACCGCGAAGCCGCCCGACTCCACTCCATCCTCGAAGGCCGCCGCTAAGCGACCGGGGCTTCCAATGCCGCCCCCGCCACCAACTCGCCTAGCTGGAACACCATCCAGATCCGTGACGGGTCCAAAAAAAGCGACGGCTCTTCGACGGGGTTGCCGTCGACGACGATCAGATCGCCCAGCATCCCCGGCGCGATCGTTCCGACGAACTCCTCGAGCCCGAGCGCCCGCGCAGCAGCACCGGTCGCCGCATGCAGTGCCTCGCGCGTGCTGAGCCCGTAGTGGACCATCCGCACGAGCTCGAGCGCCGTGTCGTCGCCCGACACGCCCTGGCGATCGGATCCGAGCGCGATCGGCACGCCCGCCTCGCGCGCGGCCCGCAGCGACTCGCTCCCCTGCGCGAGGTTGTAGTGAGCAAGCTCGACGATGCTCGGGAGCATCTCGGGGTTGACGTTCGCGGTCACCGGGTCGATCGCATCGCCAAGACCGCCCATCCAGTAGTAGCCGCTCAGCGTCGGCACGAGGAACAGGCCGCGCGCCGCCATCCGTGCCAGCAGCTCGGGGCGCTGGCAGAGGTACATCCCGTGCTCGATCGTGTCCATCCCGTGGTCGACCGCGGCCGTCGTGCCGTCGAGCCCCTCGACGTGGGCGGCCACGCGAACCCCCATCCGGTGCGCCTCATCGACAAGCGCGGCCAGCTCCGGGTCCGTCAGCTGCAGCGGCTCCGGATCCTCGAGCTCGTTCGAGCGCGCCCCGCAGGTCATCATCTTGATGAAGTCGGCGCCCTCGCGCAGCTGCTCGCGGACCGCCTTGCGGATCTCGTCGACGCCGTCGGCCTCGCGGTACATCGCGCCGTAGAACCGTCCCCCGGGCGCGGTGGCGGAGATGATCAGCCCGCAGGTCAATAGCCGCGGCCCGCGAAACGCCCCATACCGCATCGCCTGGCGCGCCGACTGCGGCTGACCCATCACGCGCGAGCCGACGTTGCGGATCGTCATCACCCCCATCCGCAGACAATCGCGCAGGCTCGCCTGCAGGAAGTGGGCGCTCGTCTCGGCAAGCGGCGGCTCGGCCCCGTGCTCGGGCTCGGGCTCACGTCCCTGCACGTGGACGTGCGCGTTGATCAGCCCCGGCATCAGCGTCCTGCCGCCGAGGTCCAATACGGTCGCGCCCTCGGGCACTGGATCAGAGACACTCCCAACCCTCTCGATGGCGCCGTCCGTCAACAGCACCGCGGCGCCCTCTCGAATGCCCGCTCCCGTTCCGTCAAACAGCCGTCCACCGGTCAGCCACAACCGGCCCGAAGCCGGAGGAGGGGCACCGATCAGAGACGGGTAGCGGTGTGGCAACCGGCTCTAGTCCGGGATCGCGGGGGTCAGGACAGCGGACAGCTGCTCGAGCTCAGGGCCCAGCGTGCGGCGTTCGGCGACCACCGGCACCGCCGCAAGCACTCTGCGTTGGAGCTCCTCGAGCGCCGGCGGGACGACGCGCCCCGGGACCGCCAGCGCATGCGCGGCCAGCGCCGCCAGGCACGTCAGCGAGCCGACCAGGAAGCCCCGCACGCGCTCGAACCGGTTGAACGCAAAGAAAGCCGGCGCCGCTACATCGGTCTGGCCGTATCCCGACAGCGGCAGCAGCGACGGCACGGCGGCCGCCCGCGCCTCCTCGGCAAACCCGCCGGCGACCATCTGCATCGTCCCGAGCGCGAGCGAGTCAAGACCCGGCAGCGCGTAAGGGCTGGTCTGCAGGCGCTGGACCATGTGCTGGGCGAGCTGCGCGAAGTCGGCCAGCGCGAACGTCAGTGAGTCGATGCAGGCCGGCGCCGCCGCGTTGTGAAAGCCGCCGTTGGAGACAATCTCGTCGCCGAGGAACACGGGGTTGTCGCTGACCGCCGGCAGCGCCACATCTGCGGCCTCGCGCGCGACCGAAAGCACTCGGCGCGCGTTGCCGAGCACCCGCGGCAGGATCCGGAACGAGACCGGCGGCTGCGGGTGCTCCAGCTCGGCTCGCTCGTCAGCTCCGGCGAGCAAATCTCGGATCCCGGCAAGCGCCGAAGCCTGCCACGGATCGCCCCACAGAGCGCCGAGCCGCTCGTCGTAGGTCGCGAGCGGGACACTCAGCGCCGCTGCCGCCAGGCACGCGACCGCCCCGAACAAGCCGATCATCAGCTCCGCCGACAGACAGGCGTCGGCCAGCATTGCCGGCGCGCAGGGCGCGCCGTTGATCAACGCCATCCCCTCCTTGAGCCCGAGCGGCAGCTGCTCGCCGACGTCGCCGAACAGCCAGCCGAGCGCCTGGATCTCCCCGGCGCCGCCGTTGCCATAGCGAGGCACGGGCGGCAGCGGGCGGCCGTCGAGCATCGCGGCGACAAACGCGACCAGCTCGGCCGACACGCCCGAATGGCCCTCGACGAAGTTTGCCAGCCGCGCGAACGCGATCCCGCGCACGACCCGCCGCGGAAGCGGCTCGCCGAACGAGGTGCCGGCGTGCAGCCCGCGCTCGTAGTCGCGCTGCTCAGCGGGGCTCAGGAGCCGATCGGATCCCTC
>JBKQJQ010000193.1:0-2782 GCA_052147875.1 Solirubrobacteraceae bacterium
GCGCCACGGGATCGCGCCCGGCAGCGCCGCGCCGGCGACGAGCACGTTGTCGGTCCCGCTCGCAACCAGATCGGGACCGACAGCGACGCCGGCCCGGGCGATCGGCTGTTCCTCGAAATATGTGGCCACGAACCGTGGTGACCCCGCCGCGGGCACGCCCTGCAGCTCGAGCCCGAGCACGCGCTCATGGGTGATCCAGTGCGAGTCGAGCTCGATCCCGCCGGAGCCAAACCCACCGGACGCCAACACGATCCAGTCGCCGCGATAGCGAACGTCGTGGCCCGCCGCGCGGGCATAGACGGTCGAGATCCGCTCGCCTTCGCGCTCGGCACCCACGACCTCGGAGCCCAAAATAAGCCGCCCGCCCGCGGCGCGTAGCGCCGAGCGCAGGATCTCGTACAGGCGCATGCCTGGAACCGACGGCGGCAGCGTCGGGATCTCGAACACGTTGCGCCCAAGCCGGTGCTCGACGTCCTTCCAGGCGCCGTGCGGATCCCGCAGACCGAGCATCGCCGGAAGCCCGACATGCCCCTCCGCGCGCAGCGCCAGCGCCAGCTCGGCACAGAACTGCGCCCGCCAGCCGGGGTCGTCGAACTTCCGCGCGATCCCCAGCGCGCTCATGTCGGCGCGCTCGAGCTTCAGTTCCAGCAGCACGGCCCGTGCATCGATCGCGGCCTGGCGTAGGTTCGCGGCACACAGGCTCGGATGCATGTCACGCAAGGCGTGGGTGCCGACAATGCAGACGCTCTGAAGGTGCTCGGAGTTGCCGGCCGCCGCCGTCTCCGGCACCAGCGCCGACGGCCGCAGGGCGCCGACCGCCGTCGGCAGCAGAACGTTGCGCTGCGAACTCCCGACGTACTTGTAGCCCGGAAGCGGACCGGCGTCGACGCAGTCCTCGAACCACTGCAGCGCCTCGACGACGGCGTCTGCACCCAGCAGCGAGTAGGGATGATCCGGCGCGAGCTTCTTGATCGCCGACAGCGGCTCGCGCACGAGCTTGGGCGCGTAGCCGAGCACGTCGATCGTGCCCGGCGCGAGGTGCGTGGAGCCGACCCCCTTGGCGAGCACGCAGACGCGTGCGCCGCCCTGCGCCAGCCGGGTCGCGGCGGTCAGCCCGGCGGTGCCAGCGCCGATCACGACCGCGTCGAAGTGCAGTTGCGCCCTCACGACGGCAGGTGCTCCACGTCGAGGACGCCCTGGAAGATCCAGTCGTCGAGCCGCGCCTGGCGCAATTGGTCGCCGTACAGCACGGGCCAGACCCCCTTCCAGCGTTCCTCGAGAAAGTCGCGCAGCGAGCGGTCGGCTTGTCCCGCCGTCAGACCGTCGAGCTCGTGCAGGATGCCGGTCGCGCGGTAGATGCAGAAGCCGCCCTGGCACGGGCCCATCCCGAGGCGCAGCTGTCGGCGGATGTCATCGAGGTTGGTCGAGCCGGTGCGGCCGATCGCCTCGATCAGCTTCGCGCGCGGGACCATCTCGCACTCGCAGATCAGCTGTTCGTCGGCGAGCTTGGTCTCCTTGCGATGCAGCCGCTCGGACAGCGTGTAGGTCTCCCCGCTCTCGGACCCCGGCAGGGGCACGCTCGCGGTCGTGCACTCACGCGACTCGCCGAGCTGTGCGCAGACGGCGTTCATTGTCTCCTCGGCCATCAGCCGGAAGGTGGTCAGCTTGCCGCCGGTGATCGTCACGAACCGCCCGACGCCGTCGCGCTGCGAGTGATCGAGCAGTGCATGCGCGCGCGTCACGTCCCGTGTCTCCGTATCGGATGCCTTGGCGTCCTCGAACAGTGGCCGCACGCCGGTCCAGACCCGCAGCGCGCGCGCCTTGCGGAAGCTCGGCACCAGCTTCTCGCCGTCGCCGAGCATCTGGTCGACCTCGGCCTCCGGGACGGTGTGGTCGTCGGGATCGTCAGTGTGGTGGTCGGTCGTACCAATCACACTGACGGTCCGGATCGGGACGAGGATGTCGCCGTCGGTCGGCATCTGGCAGCGGTTGATGACCGTGTTCACGAGCCGGTGATTCATCGCGATCATGATCCCCCGGCCCGGCAGCACGCGGACGCCCTCGATCCCGGCCAGCTCGGCGATCTGGTGGGCCCAGGCGCCGGTGGCGTTGACGGTTACGCCGGCCTCGATCTCAACCTCCTCGCCGGTGCGGGCATCGCGCACGCGGGCACCCGTGACCTCATCGCCGTGACGGTGGATCGCTACCGCGGCGTGGTAGGGCAACACGCGCGCCCCATGCTGCTGCGCGCCGTGGCCCATCGCCCAGACGGTCTTCCAGACGTCGATGTTCGCGTCCGGGACCCGGAACGCGCGCGAGATCCCGGGGTTGAGCAACGGCTCCTCCCGCAGCGCCTGCTCGGAGCTGATCTCCTCACAATCGACCCCGGTCGCCCGGCACCCCTGTGCGAACTTGTCCGCGTACGCGGGGTCGTCGAACGGGGTCGTGACGAACAGCCCGCCGGTGTCCTCGATGCAGTCGGCGGCGACCCGCCTCAGGATCCGGTTCTCGGCGATGCACTCCTCGGCGGCACGCGGGTCCTTGACCGCATATCGGCCGCCCGAGTGCAGCAGGCCGTGAAAGCGCCCGCTGGTGCCCTCGGCGAGGTCCTTGCGGTCGACGAGCACCACGTCGAAGCCGCGCAGCGCGGCGTCCCAAGCCACGCCTGTACCCGTGGCCCCGCCACCGATCACGAGGACATCGGTGCTCAGAGAGACCATCTCGTCAGCCTACCCCTCCCGCTTGGTGGACGGCTACTTCCGCCCGGTGCACGGCCGGAGGC
>JBKQJQ010000194.1:0-5863 GCA_052147875.1 Solirubrobacteraceae bacterium
GCTCTCGTCCTCGCTCGGGATCAGCCGCGTGGCCGAGCTGAGCGCCGGAGCCCCGACACCGGCCGGCGCCGACGGGGGGCGAACGGTGCGAGAGGCGACCGCACCTGTGGCGGCGGCTGCCGCGACCCCGGCGGGCGCTGGGACGACCGGAGCTCGCGACACGCCGGCTGGAGCGGGCACAACGGCAGGGGAGCTGGCAGTCACGGCCGCCATGCCGCGTGACAGCTGCGCTACGCGCTGCTCGAGCTGCTGGACGTGCTCATCTGAGGCCGCCGCACGGTCGCGCAACGAGGCGGTCTCGCGCATCTGCGCGAAGAACAGCAGCACCAGGAGGGCGACCGCGATGATCGCCGCAAAGCCAGCTTTGGCGCCAACGGAGTTGACGAAATGGCTGACAGACAGTGCGTATGCAATGGCTCCCATGGCTTCAGCGCCAGTCTACGTGGAGGTCACGATGCAGCGGTCCGGTCGCCGGACTGGGTCTGCGTCACGCGTGCGTCCGACAGATCGGAGACGTGTTTCGCTAGCGCCGCTGCGTCCCCTTCAAGCACGAGCAGGTTGATCTCGGCAAACGTGCGCTCGACCCAGGCCGGATCCAGCGGATCGTGGGTCGCCCGCAAGATCCTCTGCGCGGGCGTCGGCTGCGGGTGTTCGGATGGATTGAACAGCTCCTCATGGAACTTCTCGCCCGGGCGCGCCCCCACGATCTCGATCGCGATATCGCGCTCGGGCTCAAGTCCGGAGAGCCTGATCATCTGCTCCGCGAGTTCGAGGATCGCGATCGGCTCACCCATCTCGAGGACGTAGATCTCGCCGCTTCGCTCTCCCAGTGAGCCCGCCCGGATGATCAGCTGGACGGCCTCGGGAATCGTCATGAAGTAGCGCTTCATCCGCGGGTCGGTGACCGTCACCGGGCCGCCGGCGGCGATCTGGCGGCGGAAGATCGGGACCACTGAGCCCGACGACGCGAGCACGTTGCCGAACCTCACGGTCGCGTAGCGCGTCTGTGGATACTTGACCGCCGCCGCCTCGACCGCCCACTCGGCCAGCGCCTTGGAAGCGCCCATCACGGTCGCGGGCATGACCGCCTTGTCGCTCGAGACCAAGACGAAGTTTTCAACCCCGCTGTCGCCCGCGACCCGCGCCACGAGCCTGGTCGCGAGAGCGTTGTTGCGGACCGCCTCGACGGGGTTCTGCTCCAGCATCGCGACGTGCTTGTAGGCGGCGGCGTGGAACATGATCGTCGGGCGATATTCGGCCATCACCTCGCGCAGGCGCTCCTCCTCCTTGCAGTCGGCGAGCACCGAAATCGCGGTCCGGATGTGGCGGTCTTCCTCGAGCTCGCGCGCGATCTCAAACAGGTTGCCCTCGGCGTGATCGACGAGCACCAGCCAGCGCGGCCCGACCCGAGCGATCTGGCGGCACAGCTCCGATCCGATCGAGCCGCCGGCGCCGGTCACCAGCACCACCTGGTTGTGGAGGTAGGCCCCAACCCGTTCGAGCTCCTCGCGGACCGGCTCGCGACCCAGCATGTCCTCGACTCGGACCTCGCGCAGCTGCCTGGTGACCCGCAGCTGCCCTGAGCCGTCGCGGAGCAGCTCGAACACGGTGGGCATCGTCCGGACCGGGATCCCGCGTGCGCGGCAGGCGGTCACGACGCGGGCGCGCAGCGTGCCCGGCGCCGACGGGATCGCGATCACAACCTCGTCGGGCTCGACTTCGTCCAGGACCCGCTCGAGATCGCCCGACGTGTCACCCAGCACCTTGAGCCCGTGCTCGTCCTTGATCCGCAGCTTGCGCGGGTCGTCGTCGAGGAAGCCAACCGGCCGCAGGTTCAGCTGCGGGTTGCGCATCAGCTCGCGGACCACCAGGCGGCCACCGTCGCCGCCGCCGATCACCAGCGCCTCCCGGAAGCCCTTGCCGACGCGCGGACCGCGGACGCGGCCGTCGGTGATCAGCTGGACCGCGAACCGTGCACCGATCAGGAACAGCAGCTCGAGCAGGAAGAACAACGAGATCACGCTGCCCGGGAGGGTGGCGGCGGTCAGCGGGCCGGTGATCGTCCGATGCGTGTAGACGATGTGCCCGTGGCGCACGTGAGGGATCGAGAGATGCTGGATCGTCGTGCCCTCGACAGGGTGGATCAGCGCGATCGCCCCGGCCAGGACGACCGTGCCGACGACCACCGCCTTGAGCACCGCCTCGTAGTCACGTTGACCGACGAACCGCCACAGGCGCTGGTATTGCCCGAACGCCGCCAGGGCGACCAGGTTGATCAGCACCGCCCAGGCGATCGTCTCGGCGAACAGCGGACCGTAGGGCCACTTCGGGTAGCCCTCGAACCGCAGCCAGAAGGCGAGGAAATATGCCAACGCGACCAGAACTCCGTCCACCACGAGCTGGGGGACCGCGTGGCGGTGGACGGGAAAGGCCGCGGATCTGATCCGCCGGCGCATGCGGGCCTGATTGTAATCGGGCCTGCTTGAAGGCTTTCTAAGGGAGCGTTAGCCCTATTTGGGGATCAAAACCCCGTTTGGGTGAAACGCGGTCGGCACGTACAACGATTTGATGTTGCAGGTGCTCTGGAGGCTGGCGGGGGTCCGGTAGGGCTGCACGGCCCAGCCGTTGGGCAGCGGCGTGAACAGGACAATCGGGTTGCGCTTCTTGGTCAGCTCGAACTCGGGGCGGTAGCCGATGTAACCCGTGTCCAGATGCACGTACCAGGCCATGATGCTCGCGTACTCGACGTTGATCACCGGCTGACCGCAGCGCAGCAACCGCTTATAGCCGCCAAGCGAGTTGATCGTCGCCGCCAACTTGTTGATCTCGACCGTGCGCGCGCGCTCGTGGTAGACGTCCTTGTGCTCGGCCCGGATCGCGGAGATCGCGTCCGGAATCAGGATCGCGACCAGCACGTCGGCGACCGGGATCCCAGCCCAGCTGGGCAGCGACTTGTTGATTGTTCGCGCGTCGAGCAGTAGCCAGCCGACCGCGACGCCTGCAAGCACGCCTGCGATTCCCGCCGGCTCGAACAGGTAGCGGTAGACACCGGGGAAGCCGTGCAGCACGAATGCGATCTCGACCACAACCCAGCCAAGCGCAATCGCCGCCAGTGCGAGCACGACGATCTTGCGCCGCACCGCGGCGATCACCACGGCGATCAACGCCAGGATCCAGATCGGCCAACCCTGGAGCGAGGTGAACCTGTCCCAGGTACCGACGATCTTGTTGTTGTGCAGCTCGCGCGGCGACTTCAGCGCCAGCTGACCGGCGATGTCGGGGCGGCCGTTGGTGATCGTCGGAACCCCGAACCACAGAAACGCGTTGACGATCACGCCCACGACCAGCATCCAGCGCATCGATGGGAACTTGCGCCACACCCAGATCGCGTAAAGCCCTGCGAACGGCCACACCTCGGGCCGTCCGAGCGCGGTCAAGGCCAGCAGCCACCAGGTCCAGGCGTAGCGGCGGTTCAGGTAGCAGTCGATCGCCGCCAGGCACGTGGTGACCAGCATCGGGTCCGACTGGACGCTCATCACGTAGTGCATGTACTCCGTGATCCCGAGCACCGAGGCGCCGCCCATGATCGCCGCCGCGATCGCCGCGTAACGGTGCTCACCGTCGGCCTCGGTCAGCCGGTACGCGATTCGGCCACCGAATACCGCCCCGGCGAGCGAGATCGCGACCGCGGTCTCCATCCAGATCCACAGCGCGTAGTGGCCGAACAACGCGTACGGGACGTTGAACAGATACGTGAACGGCTTCCACGACGGCGCGCCGCCGAGGTTGAGCGATCCGCGCAGCGTCTGGTAGCCCCAGTCGAGCCAGCCGTAGGGGTCATATCCGGGTCGCGTCCGGAGGATCAGGATCAGCGCCGCCGACAGCACGAGGATGCCGAGCGCGACCAGCCACCAGACGTAGCGGGCGACGAACGAGCGCGCCCCGCCGGGAGCTTCCGGCGGCGTCGATCCACCGTCCTGGGGCGAGAGGACTTGCGACTTCTCTAGCGTGGTGTCTGACACGAGAAGCACCGGACGGTACCAGCACTTGTGACGGCCTCCGCGCTCCCGCCCGGCGCCGCTCGCGGACCGCTAACGCGACGTACACAAACCTAAAGCGGGCTGATCAGCAGGTCGGTCAGAACCGCGGGGTCACGTCGAACGCGGTCGACCGGCGCGGCGGAGCGCTTGCTCAGCTCGACGTCCTCGGCGCGCTCCAGCCGGCGCAGGCGGCCGTCGGCAATCAGCCGCTCATCAACGGCCCCGAGGCGGCCCTCGAAGACAGTCAGAACCGGCGTCCCGAGGGCGACGGCCTCGCGATTCATGGTGCCCCCGGCCGACACGACGAGGTCGGCGTATGCGATCAGCGACTGCGCGTCGACGGCGCGCTCGGGGACGATGAATCCCCCGGCCGCGACTAGCTCCGAGCGCTGCTCGGGCGTTCGCGGGAGGACCACCGCCTGTTGGCCGCGCAACCGCTCGAGCACCTGCGCGAAGAGATCGTTCTCGAACCGGTGATACAGCGACACCGCTGGGGGCGTGCGGACCAGCGCAAGCGGAGCGGCGCGGTCGAGCCCGAGCTCGTCGAGCACCGCGCCATCGGGCTCGAAGTCGGCCAGGTAGTACTCCTCCTTGAGACCCGGGTAGCGGTGCAGCTTGCGCCGCGCGCCGTAGCGGTAGAGGCGCTCCGGCGGGATCGCATCGGGGACCACCACCGCGGCGACGAGCCGGCAGTTGACCGTGTGCTGGACCTTCGCCCATTCGTAGTCGAAGGTCGTCGATGAGGGAATTCTCAGGATTGCGGCTGCGACCGTGATGTCGTTGGATCCGTGCCCCAGCGCGAGATCGAAGCCACGCGGCCGGGCCCAGCGCACGAGCGCGACGGAGCGCGCCGCCAACCCACGTGCTTTGTCGACCAGACCGGCGCCGCGGTGGTGCCCGATCGCCGTGTGCGCGATCCCGAATCGTTCGCATAGCTGCAGTGTCTGGGCGAAATCGCGGGCCGTGACCTCGACCGTGTAACCGCGCTTGCGCAGCTCGGCGATCACCGGCCGCATGACCAAGACATGCGGAGAGTTGGTCAGATCGACCCAGACGCGCACGTCCATGACCCTACCGTCGGGCCGCGCGGCAGCCCGCGACTCCGGCCTGATTTGCGCACCTGCGCGCCCGCCCGCTCCGCAGGACGACCGCTACGCTAGACGCTCCTTGCTGCTGACCTTTGCTTCACTGACCGAGCCCCTGGTCCGCTTTGCGACGCACCTGATCGCAGACCTCGGATACGCCGGCGTCTTCCTGTTGACGACAATGACGAGCATCATCGGCGTGCCGGGGACCGAGCCGACGATGCTGTTCGCCGGCTTCGACGTGTACCAGGGCAACCTGACCCTGATCGGGATCATCGTCGCCGGCGTCGCTGGGGACATGACGGGTGCGTCAATCGCATACGCGATCGGGTACTTCGGGCAACGCGAGCTACTCGAGCACCAGGGCTCGAAGCTCCACGTGAGCCCGCGCCGTCTGAACAAGGCCCATCAGTGGTTCGAGCACTATGGGTCACCGACGATCTTCATCTCGCGGATGCTGCCGGTCGTGCGGGCTGTGTTCCCGTACGCCGCCGGCGTCGCGCGGATGCCGTTCTGGCGGTTCTTCGTCCTCGCGACGCTCGGGTCGATCATCTGGATCGGCGGCCTCGCGGTGCTTGGCCAGGAGGTCGGTAGCCAGTGGCCGACGTGGCGCCATCACCTCGAGTACGTCGACTACGCGGCCGGTGCCGTGCTCGTGCTCGCGATCGTCTACCTGATCGTCCGTCGCCGATCCTCTCGGAACACGCCTCCGCCCCCGAGCAGCCCGCCAGCAGCGGC
>JBKQJQ010000195.1:0-5583 GCA_052147875.1 Solirubrobacteraceae bacterium
GGGTGGTTTCTCGGCTGAGAGTCTGAAGCCCAGCATCGTTCACGCGTCCTCGTAGGCCTGGTCGAGCAGGTACTTGCCCGGATTCATGATGTTGTTCGGATCCAGTGCTCGCTTGATCGTCTTCATCACCTCGAAACCGCCACCGAGCTCATCCGGAACCAGGTCGACCTCGCCCTCCCGGCAGGATCCGTGGCAAGCAGTGATCGAACCGCCGTGCTCGATCGAGACGCGCGCGAGCTCGCGCTTCGCATCGACCCAGGCGGCCCAGCTCGGCTCGTCCCACTTCATCTCCCAGATGCCGATGTCGATCTCGGCCAGGTAGTCGCCCCATGGTTTGAAGGCGCCGTTGGTGTAGGCGAACATTCCCCAGTCGTCGAACATGTCGAAGCGGTCGCAGAGGTCGCTTGCGATCGCATGCCACTTCTCCCGCACGGCCGGCAGCTCGGGGTACGGGATGGCGGCGTCCTCGCAGTGCCAGCTCATCAGCGCCACCTGGCCATCGCGCGTCCGCCCATGCTGCGGCGTTGCGTAGCGATCGTGGCGTGACGCCCAGTCGCCCTGGGAGATCTCATCGCCGAGATACTTGCCGCCCGATTCCTTGCCGATCCGCAGCAGCCGCTTCGCGCCCGCCCTGACCTCGTCGGCAAGACCGTACGAAGCGCACGCGATCACGCCCTGCACCGAGCGTGGCTGCGGGATGTACGCCTCGTCATCGCGGCGCAAGTATTCGAGCTTCCACTCGTCGAACAGCACCACGCCGGCCAGCGTCGAGACGCCGGAGCGCGCCAGCTCGCCGGTCGCGCGCCAGGCCTCGAGGTACTTGTCGTAGGCGAGGAACATCGAGAACTCTGCCTCGGGTCGCTGGACGAGCTCGAGCGTCGCCTCGGTAACGATTCCGAGCGTCCCCTGGTGGCCCATGAACAGGTGCTTGAGCTGGTAGCCGCTCGAGGACTTGCGCACGTTCTTGCCACCGCCGTCGCCGACGCGGATCAAATCTCCGGTCGGCAGCACGATCTCGAACGAGATCACCAGATCGCGCGTGTGGCCATAACGGCCGCCGATCAGCGACCAGCCGCTGGTTCCGATCCGCCCGCCGACCAGCGAACACGGGTACGACGCCGGATTGTCGGGGTAGATATAGCCGTGCTTGCGCAGCTCCTCATTGAGCTTGAGCATGTTGATCCCGGGGCCGACGGTCACGGTGCGGTTGGCGTGGTCGATCTCGTGGATCTGGTTCATCAGCTTGACGTCGACCAGGATCCCGTGGCGCAGCGGTACCGCGCCATCGGTCAGCCCGGTACCTCCGGCGCGCGGCACGACCGGGATCTTGTGGCGGTTGGCCAATTTGACCACCTCGGAGATCTGCTGGGCCGAGGTCGGCAGCACGACCGCACTGGGTATGTGGTCCTCCCACCGGTGGGCTGGGAAGGGGGCCGGCACTCGGGCGCGGTTGAAGAGGGCCGAACGGCCGGTGAAGACGTGGTCGGGTCCGCAGATCGCGGTCAGCTCGTCGATGACTCCGTCGAGTAGTGCGACCGCCATCTCAGACCTCGAAGCCCGCGGCCTCCGCGGTGAGCTCGAAGATGTCGAACACCTCGACTCCCTGCTGCTCGCCCTGTTCCGTGAGTGGACGTTCCGACCACGGGCAGGCAGAGACGAGCGTGTCGACTCCGTCGAGCTCCCTTGCCTTGGCGATGCGCCGCCGGCTGATCTCGGCGGTCAGCTCCGGCTTCTCGACCCATAGGTTCGAGCCGGCGCCTGAGCAGTACGACCACTGCGTGACGCGGTCCACGTCGATGAACGTCAATCCGGGGATCGCGCGCAGAATCTCGCGCGGCGACTGCCAGACGCCCAGCCGTTTGCTCAGCCGACACGGATCGTGGTAGGTGACGGTCCGCTCGATCGGGGTGGTCAACTTCAGCTTGTCTTCCCGGATCTGCTCCGCGATCAGATCGACCGCGAGGACGATCTCAAACTCATCGAAGTTCGGATCGAGCGCCGGGTAGTTCTCGATGATCGTGATGTAGTCGTGCGGATCGAGACAGACGATTCGCTTCGAGCCCGTCTTGCGCCAATCGATCATGTTGTGCTCGGCCATCTTGTGGGCGATCTCGACGTAGCCGGTCTCCCACATCGGTCCGCCACAACACCACTGCTGGTCCATCAATCCGAACTCAACGCCTGATGCCTCGAGCAGCTGGGCGACCGAGCGCGGCACCGACGGGCGCTTGAATGCCGCTTCACAGTCTGCGAACAGAACGGTCTCGCCACCCGTCGGGATATCCAGACCTGTCGCCCACGCCCGTACCTTGCTGCCGGATGTCTCGCGCGTCCAGCCGAGCACCGGCTCATTGCCCCACCGGTCAGTCCGCTCGGCCCATCGCTTCCAGTTCTTTTGATGGACGCCCCGCTGCACGGCCAGCGTGCGCATCGCCCTGACCACGTCGATCGTGCGCTGGCGGAAGCGATAGAAGTCGCCGGTGAACAAGGTGTTCGGGCACCGCAGCTCACAGGCGCCGCACATCGTGCAGTGGACGTAGTCGTCGGCAACATCCTCGATCGACATATGGCCCTTCTCCATCGCCACGACATTGGCGTGGAACGCGGTCGGCGTGTGCCGCTCGTCCCGCGTGACCTGCATGACCGGGCAGACCTCCCGGCAGAACTTGTGCCCCGAGCTAAAGCAGTTGTACGCAACGTCGCGCCACTCTTGGAGGAACTCCTCGGGAAGCCCGTTGGTTGCCGCGTCGGAGGCTGTTGTCTCAGCCATCTATCTTCCCCCTCCTAAGGGCGCGCGTCGAGTCAGTCGATCATATGGGAACGCCGGAACAGCCGTCGGCGACCGCTGCGGTCGTCCAGATAGGCGCCGAGCGGGTACGTCCGGTAGCGCGGGCGCGGCAGCTTCTCGATCGTGATGAACCCCGGCGGGGCGTTGATCACATCGGGGATCCGATTGACGAGCTGCGTGACCGTGGTCGTGCCCGTCGGCACGGCGGGGTTTGACAGGTGCAGTTCGGGCTCGCCGGTGACCGTCCAGTCGTTGACATCGGTCTCGCCTTCCAGATAGAGACGGCCGGTCATCTCGAACGTGAGCGCCATGCCCTCGTTGGTGCGGACGGTGTCGATGTCGGTGAAGCCGATCACCTTGCCCGCATCCACCGTGACCCCGAGAGCCTGCGAGCGGACGGGCTGCTGGGCGATCTCGGGTCGCGTCGTGGTCGACGCTTCGGCGACCGTCACGCCGAGGTCCTCGACCAGCGCTCCGAGCGTGTTCTTGCCGAAGCTCGGCGGCCGCGCGGTCTCCGCCAGCCATCTGTCGAAGTCCTCGACGGTCGTGTCGACGCGCTGATCGCGCACGACCTCAGGCCCGAAGTCGTCGACGTTCCAGCTCGCTCGTCCGGTCACGGTCTCGATCCGGTGGGCGGTCGCCAGGACCATGCTGACCAGGTTGACCCAATAGACGTCCTGGTGGCCGGTGCCCGTGATCGTGACGCCGCTGCGCTTCGCGAGCCGGTCGAGCTCAGCGCTCTGCATCGGCGACGTGTTCCACGGATACAGCGCCTCCTCGGAGAGCGTGATCGCGTTGACACCGTGCTTTGCGCTCCGGTGGAGGTGCTCGTACATGTCGGTCATGTAGCTCGCGATCGCGATCACCGCGATGTCGGCCTCGCGCGTCGAGAGGACGCGCTCGGGGTCGTCCTCGACCCGGACGCCCGTCTCGAAGCCGAGCCCCGCGACCTCGCCAAGATCACGGCCGACCTTCTCGGGACTGCGCGCGAGCGCGCCGACGATATCGACGCCTTTCTCGAGCATCATCCGAGTCGCGACCGAATTCATCGCTCCAACGCCGTACACGATTGCCTTGATCCGCCGCATCGCTCTCCCTCCGTCGCGCAATAGGGGCGCCTCCGGTCGGGCGCCGCGCGCAGCATAACGCGGTTCAGCCGACGGGATTCCGGAGGAAAAAACGCCCGCGATCGGGCAGGATGGGCAACAATAGGTGAACAGGAGCGGTTGGTCGAGCGTGGCCCCGCGGACGCGAAACTGTGTGACCGCTTCGCCGACGAAGTGCTGTCAGCCGAGGCCCAGCTCTGGGGCCGGCTTCGGCGGCGGACAACAAGAACAGCACCACAGGAGGGACCAGTGATGGCACACAGAGACGGCCTTCGGTTCAGCTACTGCATGCTGCCCGACTACCCGCTGGCGGACTCGATCGAGATGATCAAGGTCGCCGACGAGCTCGGCTACTACGCGTGCTACTCAGTCGACGAGACCTGGCACAAGGACCTTTGGTGCCTGTTCTCGGCCGCGGCTGACAAGACACGCAACATCCGCTTTGGCCCCAACGTCACCCACGTCTTCCTGCGCGAACCGACGTTGATCTGCCAGCAGCTCGCGACGCTCGACGAGCTGAGCAACGGCCGCGCGGAGGCGGTTGTCTCGACCGGCAACTTCGTGATGATGGACCAGTACCACCTCGACTGGGCCAAGCGCAAGCCCCTCTCCCGTCTGCGCGAGGCGATGCACGTGATGCGCACCTTCCTCGACGACGGCAAGATCGACTTCGAGGGCGACTTTTTCCAGTACACGGGCCTGTTCACAGCAGCGCGGCCGGTCCAGGAGCGGATTCCGCTGCTGATGGGCGGGATGAAGGGGCCGCGCTCGTTCGAGGTCGCCGGCGAGATCGCCGACGGGCTTCATCACGCGCTCTCGTACTCACGGACGGCGTACGACTACGTAGTGGACCACGTAAAGGTGGGCGCCGAGCGGGCCGGCCGTGACTGGCGGGACCTGGACCTGGGCGCCTGGATCGTGTCGGTCGTCTCAGATGATTCGGCTGCGGCGAAGCGTGCGGCGCGGATCCTGGTGGCGTTCTACATCCCGTCGATGCCGCCCGAGCAGCTGGCTCGCCACGGCATCGACCAGGCCGAATTGCAGCCGATGTTCGATGCGTTCGCTGCCGGCGACGTCGCGAAGGCGATCAACATGTTCAGCCCCGAGATGGCTGAGAAGCTGTCGGTCGCGGGCACGCCCGAGGAGTGCGCCGAGCAGATCAAGCGCGACATCCTCCCGGCGGGCATCAACCACGTGATCCTGGCGCTCGCCGACGCCCACCTGGTCGAGTTCTTCTCCGGCCAGTCGATCGAAGGGGTGCCGTCGATCCCCGACCAGCTGCGGCTCGCCGCGGAGCGGATCTTCCCGGCGGTCGTATGAGCTACCTCGACTCGCTGTTTGGTCTGGACGGCCAGACCGCGGTGGTGACCGGCGCGACCAGTGGGCTCGGAGCGGCGAGCGCCCTGGCGCTCGCGCAGGCCGGCGCCAGGGTCATCGTGAGCGGCCGCGACCGCGAGCGCGGAGAGCGGGTCGTCGCGCAGATCGCCGACACGCGGGCGGACGCTGCCGCCGAGCTCGAGCTCGCCGACGTCTCGGACTAGGCTCTTGGGCCAGTTCTGGCGCACCAAATCGAGGTTACCGCCGATGCCTCCGGAGGCAACGATGACCGCGCCGGCGCGCAATGCAAACTCGCCCACAACCGTGCGCGAGCTCGTCACTCCCCGCGGCACTTCGCTAGGCTCCAGGATC
>JBKQJQ010000196.1:0-5790 GCA_052147875.1 Solirubrobacteraceae bacterium
CTCGGTGATGTACTGGCGCCAGTAGTCGCTCAGGTACGGGAACAGCGCGTCGTACGACGCCGGCGCACAGTGCACATCGCAGTCGATCGCGTCCACGACGCTAAGCAGAACGCGTGGCCGGCAGTCCGTACAGCGCGAGCGCGTTCTCGCACAGGATCGCGCGTCGCAATTCGGGCCCGAGCGCCCGCGGCAGGGCCTGCTTGGGAGAGTCGAAGTCCCAGTGCGGATAGTCGGTCGCAAACAGCAACCGGTCACCCAGCCGCGCCTGGTCGATCGCATAGACGAGGTGTTGCGGGTCGTCCGGCTCCTCGATCGGCTGAGTGGTGAACCACACGTGCTCGTCGATGTACTCCGACGGCTTTCGCTGCAGGCGCGGATGATCCGAGCGCATCAGCTCCCACGCGGCGTCGAGCGACCAGCGGAGCGCCGCGGCCCAGGCGACGCCGCACTCGGTCAGCACCACGCGGAGTCCGGGGATCGCGTCGAACATGCCGCCGGCGACCATGCTCGCCAGCTGGCCCTGCATGACGATCCCGTTGCCCACGTGGTAATCGAGGTAGAACGACGGATACCCGGCCCCGCGGTGGTCGACGTACCCGCCGGTGTGAGAGGCGACCGGTCGACCACAAGCGGTCGCCGCCTCGTAGATCGGCCAATACTTCGGGCTGCCGAGCTGTTCGGCCGCGCTCGCCGGGAGCAGCACCGCGACGAACCGCTCGTCGCGGGCGCGTCGCTCGATCTCCGCCACCGCCAGGTCCGGATACTCATGAGGGACGGCGATTGTCCCGCGGAACCGCGAGTCGAACGAAAGCCACTCATCGAGCTGCCACTCGTTGACCGCACTGTTCCACTCGGCGGCGAAGTCCGGGTGGTCGTAGCAGTCCTGCCCGCTCAGCACTTCGAGCACCGCGTAGTCGACATCGAACTCGTCGAGCAGCTGCTCGCGCGTCAGCTCGGGATCGCTCCCCCAGATGTGACCCGGCTTGCCCGGCCAGGCGTCGACGCGCATGCCGGCGTGGCGCGCTCGCGGATACCACTCGGTCACCCGCGGCGTCCGCCGGCCGTAGCGTTCGAGGAGACGCCGAGCGGGCGTGCTCAGATACCGAGTAAGCATCGCCTCGGTCGCCTGCGCATGCACGTCGCAGTCGACAAGCTCGACCGACCGCACCGTCTCCGCAACAACCCCTGAACGCGTCTCAACCTGGGAAGACATCACTCACCTCACGCATGCAGCACAACGTACTCGTCTTCGACCTTGACCTCGAACGTCTCGGCGACGTACGGACCCGGTATCCGCCTCGCGGGCGTCGCCGGACGCACATCGTCAGACGCCACCGATTCGCCAGGCGATAGCGAGACGCCGTAACTGCGAACGCCGGGCGCCAACGTGCCCATGAACGACTGGCCGCCATCGAGGTCGTACTCCCACCCGTGCCACGGGCACGCGATCCGGAGCGGATCCGATGAGATCGTCGCCTCGCCCGGCGCAGTCGCGACCGCATCGCCGAGGACGTGCCCCAGACACAGCGGGCCACCTTGGTGCGGGCACCGGTTGCGGATCCCGTAGAAGCTCTCGCCGACGCGAAACACGCCGATCGACCGGCCCCCCACCTCGACGATGCGCCGCTCACCCGAAGGAAAACTGTGCAGGGGAGCGACCACGACCCGCATCTCGGTCGGCTACAGCGTCATCGTGCGACCGGCCTCGAACCCGTCGAGCGCGACGATCTCGTCGATCACGTCGTTCGGGACGGCGGCATCGGTCGTGATCACCATGACCGCGAGCGGCCCTTCATCGCCCGACTCGTTGTCCACGTGCCCGACCGCGGCGGACACGATGTTGATCCCGCGCGAGCCGAAAAGCGTGCCCACACGGCCGATCATCCCGGGCACGTCGCCGTAGCGGAACATCGTGATGTGTTTCTCGAGCTGGATGTTGAACCGCTGGCCCCAGGCCTCGAGCAGATGGGCGCGGTTGCGACGGCCGAACAGGGTGCCGGCGACGAGCACGCTGTCCTCGCCGCTCTCGACGGTGACGCGCACGAGATCGGAGTAGTCGCGTACGGCGGCGCGCTTCATCTCGACGACCTCGATCCCGCGCTCCTCGGCCAGGCCGGGCGCGTTCACGACGCCGACGTCCTCCTCACAGTGGCCGCGCAAGACCCCGAGGAGCACCTGGATCGTCAACAGGCTGGTGTCACGCTCGGCGATCCGGCCGAGGAACTCGGTCCGCACCAGGTCGATCGAGGACCCCCCGGCGAGCTCGACCGCGACCCGGCCGAGCGCCCGGCACAAGGACACGAACGGGCCGAGCACCTCCATGTCCTCGGGCGAGATCGCCGGGACGTTCACAGCGCTTGTGACGACGCCGCCGGTCAGCGCCGCGACCACCTGCTCGGCGGCCTGGTAGCCGGCGCGGTCGGTCGCCTCGGCGGTTGACGCCCCCAGATGGGGCGTGACGATCACGTTCGGGTAGCCGAACAGCGGGTGCTCGGTGACCGGCTCTGTCCGGAAGACGTCGATCGCCGCGCCCGCCACCTTGCCCGAGTCGAGCGCAGCCTTGAGGTCCTCGTCGACCAGCAGCTGCCCGCGCGCGACGTTCAGGATCCGCACGCCGTCCTTGCACTTGGCCAGCGCTTCGGCGTTGAGCCAGCCTTCGGTGTCAGGTGTCTTCGGCAGGTGCAGCGTGAGGAAGTCGGCGGCCGCGTAGACGTCGTCCGGGGTCTGGGCCCGTTCGACCCCGAGCTCCCGGTAGCGGTCCGCGGCGACGAACGGGTCGTACGCCACAACCTTCATCTGAAAGCCCCGCGCGCGCTGCGCGACCAGCTGACCGATGCGCCCAAAGCCAAGGATTCCGAGCGTCTTCTCGTACAGCTCGACGCCGGAGAACCGCGAGCGCTCCCAGTGGCCGCCGGTCAGCGACGCGTGCGCCTGTGGGACGTTGCGTGCCAGAGCCAGGAGCAGCGCCATCGTGTGCTCGGCGGCCGTGATCACGTTTGACTGCGGCGCGTTCGCCACCACGATTCCGCGTTTGGTCGCGGCGCCGACGTCGACGTTGTCGACCCCGACGCCGGCCCTGCCGACGGCGCGCAGCCGGCGCGCCTTGACCAGCCGTTCGCGGTCGAGCTTGGTCGCCGATCGGATCAGGATCCCTTCGTAGTCGCCGATCCGCTCGTCGAGTTCCTCTGGGCTCCAGCCGGCGCCGACGTCGACTTCGAAGTGCTCGCGCAGCAGGTCGAGGCCGGACTCGCCGATCCTTTCGGCTACCAGAACCTTGGGCGTGCTCATAGGCGCTCCAGGACCCAGTCGATACAGCCGGTCAACGCCTGCACATCGGACGGATGTGTAGCAGGGAACATCGCAATCCGAAGCTGGTTGCGCCCGAGCTTGCGGTACGGCTCGACGTCGACGATCCCGTTCGCGCGCAGCGTCGCCGCCAGCTCGGCCGCATCGACCGCGTCGTCGAAGTCGATCGTCCCGACGACCAGCGAGCGCTTCGCCGGAACACGCACAAACGGGGTCGCAAGCGCGTGGCGCTCCGCCCACCCGTAGAGGACGCCCGCCGAGGCGCTCGTACGCTTGACCATCGCCGCAAGCCCGCCTCGCTCGAGCATCCACCGTAGCTGCTCGGCGAGCAGGATCAGGGTCGCGATCGCCGGCGTATTGTAGGTCTGGTCCTTGCGCGAGTTCTCAAGCGCGACCGACAGCGACAGGAAGTCGGGGATCCAGCGCCCGTCCGGGGCGGCGGCGAGCCGCTCGATCCGCTCGAGCGCCGCCGGGCTCAACAGCGCGAGCCACAGTCCGCCGTCGGACGCGAAGCCCTTCTGCGGCGCGAAGTAGTAGGCGTCGCTGTCGGCGATCTCGACCGGCAGGCCACCGGCCGCGGAGGTCGCATCGATCAGCACGAGTGCCGAGCCCGAGTCGGCGGGCCGCTGCACTCCAAGCATCACTCCGGTCGAGGTCTCGTTTTGCGCCCAGGCGATCACGTCTGCGGCCGGATTCGCGGTCGGCTCAGGCGCATCCCCGGGCTCGGCCTCGACGACAATCGGTTCGGCGAGAAACGGCGCGGCGGCGGTGCAGCGCGCGAACTTCAACGAGAACTCTCCGTACGCGAGGTGCAGCGCGCGCTCGCGGATCAGACAACAGGTCGCCGCGTCCCAGAACGCGGTTGTCCCGCCGTTGCCCAGCGCCACCTCGTAGCCGTCGGGGAGCTCGAACAGCTCCGCGAGTCCGGCACGAACCTGCGCGACCAGCCGCCTGACCGGCGGCTGGCGGTGCGAGGTTCCCATCAGCGCGGCCCCCGGGCCGGCGAGGTGCTCGAGCTGCGCGCCACGGACGCGAGACGGGCCGGAGCCAAAGCGTCCGTCGACCGGCTTGAGCTCCTCGGGGATCTTGAGAACGGTCTGGGTCATGGCTTCCTCGACGGTAGCGGGGTGACATGCCCAGGCGCGCGGCAGACTCGGCCGCCGCTTCCCGGTGGTCTATTCCACCCGCTGGCGCCAGTCACGGCGGCGACCAGAAATTCTACCGGCCGCTACTCCTGGAACTCGGTATCGATCCAGTCCATCTGCGCGCGCAGCTCCCGGCCGATCGTCTCGACCTGGTGGTTGGCCTGCTCGGCGCGCATCCGTTTGAAGTTCTCCTGGCCGGCGCGGTTCTCGGCGATCCACTCGCGTGCGAAGTCGCCCGACTGGATTTCGGCCAAGAGCTCCTTCATCGCGCGGCGCGAGTCGGGGCCGATCACGCGGGTGCCACGCGTCAGGTCGCCGTACTCGGCGGTGTTGGAGATCGAATAGCGCATCCCCGCGATCCCCTTCTCGTACATCAGGTCGACGATCAGCTTGAGCTCGTGCAGGCACTCGAAATAGGCGAGCCGCGGGTCATAGCCGGCGTCGACGAGCGTCTCGTAGCCGGCGCGCACCAGCTCGGTGACGCCGCCGCACAGCACCGCTTGCTCGCCGAACAGGTCTGTCTCGGTCTCGTCCTTGAAGGTCGTCTCGATCACGCCGCCGCGGGTGCCGCCGATGCCCTTCGCATACGCGAGCGCGACCGCCAGCGCGTCACCGCTGGGGTTCTGATCGACCGCGACCAGCGCCGGCACCCCGGAGCCCTCCAGGAACTGGCGGCGGACCAGGTGGCCGGGGCCCTTCGGCGCGACCAGCGCCACGTCGACGTCAGGCGGCGGGACGATCTGCTCATAGTGGATCGAGAACCCGTGGCCGAACAACAGCATGTTCCCGGGCGCGATCCCGTCCTTCACGCCTTCCTCCCACACCCTGCCGTGCAGCTCGTCGGGGACCAGCATCATCACGAGGTCGCCGCGGCTTGCGGCGTCGGCGGGATCAAGCACCTCGAGACCGTGACCGCGGGCCTTCGCGACGCTGCTCGAGTCCGGGCGCAGGCCGACGACGACCGCCACGCCGGAGTCCTTGAGGTTCAGCGCGTGCGCGTGGCCCTGGGAGCCGTAACCGATGATCGCGACGGTCTTGCCGTCGAGCTTGTTGAGGTCAGCGTCGTCGTCGTAGAACACGGGCCGTGCAGGCTACACGCCGCGCTGCCTCGGCGTGATCTCGGGGGTGTGTGATCTCGTGGGGGCGATAGCCACTACGAGATCCCACACCCAGAGTGATCTCGTGGGGGCGATAGCCACTACGAGATCACATACCCAGAGTGCCTACGGTCCGCCGAACTGCTGCTGGAGCGCCATCACGTCGTTGACGTACCGCTGCGTTGACGGGTACAGCCCGTGACGCTCGACTGACGGCAGCCCTTGGTAGTAGCCGGCAGCGG
>JBKQJQ010000197.1:0-6789 GCA_052147875.1 Solirubrobacteraceae bacterium
GGACCAAATTTTGTTCTTCAACCTTTTGAACTCAGACACGACGCCCCCGCCACGAATCACGGAGGCAGACGCCGGCACGCACGAAGGCCGTTCATGGCCGATGGACAGTCGGATCCTGGCCGTCTACTCGGGGATGGCGATCCTGCTGCTCGCATACATCGTCTCTGTAGTCGTCCGCCGCGACGGCGAGATCTGGCCCGCAATCGACTATTGGGGCGTCGCGGCGTTCGAGATCGTCGCGAGCCTTCTGTGTATTGGCAGGGGCGCGCTGGCAAGAGACGCGCGCGATCGGCGACTGCCGGTGCTGTTGGGCCTCGGCCTGCTGGCGTGGTCCCTCGGTGACGTGGTCGTGGCTGCCTACAACGGGGCACCCCCATCGCCGGGGCTGTCCGACCTTTTCTACATCGCTTTCTATCCCCTGACGTATGTGGCCCTGATGTTGCTAATGCGACGACAGGTGCGCCGCTTCAGCGTCGAGACGTGGCTGGATGGGGCGATCGCCGGACTCGGCGCAGCGGCGTTGTGTGCCGCCTTCGTGTTCCAGGGCGTGCTCAGGGCAGCGGGGGGATCAACCGCTGCCGTAGCGACCAATCTCGTGTATCCGGTCGGAGATCTGATGCTGCTGATCCTCGTCGTCGGTGGCAGCGCCGTGCTTCCCACCCGCCGCCGGGTTCCCTGGCTGATGTTGTCTGTCGGTTACGCCCTCAACGCCGTCGGTGACACGTTCAATCTCTTCGCCTCCGGCGTCGGAGCCACTCACGTTGGAACTCTCTTTAACGCCGTCGCCTGGCCCACGTCGATCCTGCTGATCTCCGCCTCGGTCTGGATCCGATCCAAGCCGACCGCGCCGCTTGCGCGTATTGCCCCGCCAGGCTTTGGCCTTCCCGGTGTCGCCGCGGTCTGTGCACTTGTCGTCGTGTTCGCCAGCTCTGCGACCCACGTCGGCATTACGGCGCTGTTCCTCGCTGGACTCACCCTAGCCGCGGCTGGAGTCCGGTTCGCATTCTCTCTGTCAAATCTCCGGGTTCTCACTGAAGAGCGGCGCCAGCAGGCGATCACCGACCAGCTCACCGCGCTGGCGAACCGTCGGGCCCTATTCGATCTTCTCGACGCGCTCGCCGAGGAGCGCGCCGGCGGAACCGACGAGCCAAGATCGCTCGCCTTCCTGTTCATGGATCTCGACCGGTTCAAGGAGGTCAACGACTCATTCGGACACTCGGTGGGCGACGAGCTCCTTAGGCAGCTTGGTCAGCGCCTGAAGAGCGCGATCCGCGCCTCTGATCTGCTGGTCCGCCTGGGCGGTGACGAGTTCGCGGTCGTCCTGCTCGATGCCGACATCGATTACGGCTCTCTTGTGGCGCAGCGCCTCAGCTCACGACTCGAGGAGCCGTTTCAGCTGGGTTCCGTCCGCGCACGGATCAGCGCGAGCATCGGCATCGCGGTCTCGCCACATGACGCCGAGGACGCCCCTGAGCTGCTGCGTTGCGCAGATCTGGCGATGTATCGCGCGAAGACCGAGGACAAGCCTTTTGCGATCTACAGCCATGAGCTGGACGAGCTAGGCAATCGGATAGCGCTGGTGGAGGACCTGCGCCTGGCAATCGAAAACAGGGAGCTGGAGCTCTGTTACCAGCCGCAGATCAACATCGACAGCGGTGAGGTCGTAGCGCTGGAGGCGTTGGCCCGCTGGAACCACCCAAGGCTTGGGCCGATCCCGCCGCTGGAGTTCCTACCCCTGGCCGAAGACGCGGGTCTCATGGATCAGCTGACGGCGTTCGTCCTCGACATGGCGCTGGCGCAGTGCGCACGGTGGCGGGACGAAGGCCGACCGGTGGCAGTGTCAGTGAACATCTCATCGACGAACCTCCTCAACCCTGACTTCCCGAGCATCGTCGATGCGGCACTCATCACCCACCGCGTCCCGGCCGAAACCCTCGTGCTGGAGATCACCGAGACGACTGCGATCACCGCTTTCAACCGCTGCAAGCAGACAATCGCGGATCTCAAACAGCGGGGGATAACCGTGTCGGTAGACGATTTCGGGGCCGGGTTCACCTCCCTCGCCTACCTCAGCAGCCTCGCGGTTAGTGAATTGAAGCTCGATCGCAGCTTCGTGACCGGCCTCGCCAACTCCGCGGATCAGCGGAACATGGCCCTCGTGCGGTCAACCATCAGCCTGGCCCACGCGCTCGGGCTGCGTGTCGTCGCAGAGGGCGTGGAGGACGAGGCGTCGCTTGACCTGCTCGGCGGCTTTGAGTGCGATCTCGCTCAGGGATACCTGATCAGCAAGCCCAAGCCAGCGACGGAGCTCGAGCTCGGGCGATTCGGGTTGCGGTCCGCGGATTGGCCAGCGTCAAGCGAGCGCCCTGCTCTGTCACGTGAAGCCAAAACCGGCCCGTCGCATTCGCGGGGGATCCTGCCTACCGATGCGCCGAGGTTCGGGGACGCGGTCGCCTGAGCTGCGACCGGAGAGTCAATCCTGCGGGCGGTAGCGCAGCCCGTCCAGCGCGATCCGGAACAAGTGCTCGGTCTGAGCCGGATCGGCCGTGGGGATCTTGCCAATCCCCATCACCATCTGGAGGACCTCTCCGAACTCGACGTCGGGGCGCACGGCGCCGGCCTCCTGGGCGCGCTTGAGCAGCGGCTCTCCGGCAGCGAACATCGACGCGCGGCAGGCCTTGAACAGCGGCGCGTCCTTGTCCATGTAGTTCATTAGCTCCTCGGCGAGCGCCCGCTTGGTCGCCAGGTACGCGATGAAGCGCTCGAACCAGCGGCTCAGCGCCTCCCATGGGTCTTCCCCGTCGAGCTCGGCTGCCGAGCGCGACAGCTCCTCGACCTCGCCGGCATAGAGCGCCTCGAGCAGCGCCTGGCGATTGGGGAAGTGCCGGTAGAGCGTCCCGATCCCCACCCCGGCTCGGCGGGCGATCTCCTCCAGCGATGTCGCCTCACCGCCCTCGAGGAACGCCTCCCGGGCCGCGGCCAGGATCTTCTCGTAGTTGCGCCGCGCATCGGCGCGCTTGGGCCGTACTAGGAGCTGTTCGGATTCGGATTCTGCGGCTGTGGTCATTTGCAAAAGTCGGTTGACAAACGGAGGGTCCCTCCGTATAGTTTCCGGAGGGTTCCTCCAGTTATTTCGGAGGCGCCCTCCATTTTATCTCACATCTGGCCGATTTTTCAACCACCGGGAGTTTTATGAAGCTCGTATCTCTACCAACTCCAAAACCGGATCAGCGCCGGTGGGCGACGCTGATGGTCGTTTGCCTGGCGCAGCTGATGATCGTCCTCGACGTGACGATCGTGAACGTCGCGCTGCCCTCGATCCTGCATGACCTCCACTTCAGCCAGGGCAACCTGACCTGGGTCGTCAACGCGTTCCTGGTCACGTTTGGCAGCTTGCTGCTGCTCGCCGGTCGGCTCGGCGACCTCGTCGGCCGCAAGCGGGTATTCCTCGCCGGCCTCACGATCTTCACCGCCGCCTCGCTGCTGTGCGGGCTGGCGCCCAGCCAGGGCGTGCTGATCGGCGCCCGCTTCCTGCAGGGCGTCGGCGCGGCCGCCCAGGCGTCCGTGATCCTGGCGATCATCATCGCCGACTTTCCCGAGGCCGCCGAGCGCGCCCGCGCGATGAGCGCCTACGTGTTCGTGTCGGTCGCCGGGGGCTCGCTCGGCCTGCTGGCCGGCGGCGTACTGACCGAGACCCTGAGCTGGCACTGGGTGTTCTTCGTCAACCTGCCGATCGGGCTGCTCGCGTTCGCGCTGGGCCAGACGCTGATCCATGGCGACGAGGGTCAGGGGCTCGCGCACGGAGTTGACTGGCTCGGCTCGCTGCTGATAACGACCTCGCTGATGAGCGCGATCTACGCGATCATCGAGGCGACCAACCACGGCTGGGGCTCGACGGAAGTGCTCGGATTCGGCGCGCTGGCAGCGGTCCTGATGGCCGCCTTCGTGGCGCTCGAGAGCCGGATCGAGAACCCGATCATGCCGCTGCGGATCCTGCGCCTGCGGGGGCTCGCTCACGCAAGCCTCGTCCGCGGCTTTCTGGTCACCGGCATGTACTCGACGTTCTTCCTCGGCACGCTGTACCTCGAGCACGTCCGCCATTACTCCGCGCTCCAGACCGGGGCCGCGTTCCTGCCGTGGACGATCACGGTCGCGATCCTTTCCCGCGGCATCACCACGCGGCTGGTCGAGCGGTTCGGGCAGCTGCCGGTCCTGGTCGCGGGTATGACCAGCGCGATCACCGGGCTGGTCCTGTTCAGCACGGTCGGTCCGCAGACCGCCTTCTTCCCAACGGTGTTCCTGGCCTGCTTCGCGATTGGCCTCGGGATCGGCACCGCCTTCATGCCGCTGCTGACGATCGCGATGGCCGACGTGCCCGCCAGCGATGCCGGGCTGGCGTCGGGGATCACCAACGTCTCCCAGCAGATCAGCGGCGCCGTCGGGCTGGCGGTGCTGAGCACCATTGCCGCCACCCACACCAAGAGTCTGATCGCTGCCCATCAAGGACACATCAGCTCACTGATCGGGGGCTACCACGTGGCGTTCCTCGCTGGCGCCGCCGCGATCAGCGCTGGCCTCGTGCTTGCTCTGGTCCTGTTGCGGCCCCGCAGCGCCCGTCCCGACCTGCAGCTGGCGCAGGCCCCAGACGAGACCGACACCTTCATCACACACGAACTCGAAAGCGAGGCAGCATGACAAGCGCCCAACTTGAATTCCCAACCCGTCTTGCCGAGCGGCGAGGCGCCGGCCACGGCGACCGCGCGGCGGTCCCGGCGTCGCGCCGGCGCACCGGCATGGTGTCCGAGGCCGTCGTCGCACGCTACATCCGAGACCTCGCCGGGCACGGCCGCCGTGCCCACGGCGCGACCGAGCGCCGGCAGGTGGTGACGAGGTAAGCGGACCATCCGGTCCGGTACGATCCAGCACAATGTCAGACGTGTCAGCGAACTCAGGACCCGAACCAGAAGCGCTCGACCGCGAGACGCTCGTGGTCGCCGCCGTGGTGATGCTCGGCGCGATCATGTCGATCCTCGACACGACCGTCGTCAACGTCGCGATCGACCATCTCGCGGTCGCGTTTCACGCGACGCTGACGACGATCCAATGGGTCATCACCGGCTACACGCTGGCGCTCGCGGCGGTGATTCCGGTCAGCGGCTGGGCCGCAGACCGGTTCGGGACCAAGCGGATCTACATGACCTCGCTGGTGCTGTTCACGCTCGGCTCGATTGCGTCGGGCCTGTCATGGAGCGCAGAGTCGATGATCGTCTTCCGCGTCCTGCAGGGGATTGGAGGCGGCCTGATCATGCCGACGGTCATGACGATCATGACCAGGAAGGCCGGCCCACACCGGATGGGGCGAGTGATGGGCATTCTCGGCGTGCCGATGCTGATCGCCCCGATCATGGGCCCGATCCTCGGCGGCTGGCTGGTCGATGACGTCTCGTGGCGGTGGATCTTCTTCATCAATGTGCCGATCGGGATCGTCGCGTTCATCCTCGCGCTGATCGTGCTCGATCCTGATCAGCCGCAGCCAGCCCACCGGCTCGACTGGCTCGGCATGGCGTTGCTCTCCCCCGGCCTGGCCGTGTTTATCTACGGCCTCGCCGAGTCATCGACCTACGGCTTCGGGTCGCTGCATTCGTGGGGCCCGACCCTGGCCGGAGTCCTGCTGATCGCCGCCTGGTTCGTTCACAGCTGGCGCACCGACAACCCGTTGATCGACATCCGCACGTTCGTCCACACGCGCGCCGGCTACGCCGGGGCGTCATTCTTCCTGTTCGCGATCTCCGTGTTCGGGACGATGCTGTTGGTCCCGCTCTACTACCAGGTCGTCCGGGGCGCCTCGGCGCTCGACGCCGGTCTGTTGCTGGCTCCAGGTGGGCTGGGCGCGATGCTGCTGATGCCGGTCTCCGGAAAGCTCACCGACCGTTATGGACCGACGTGGCTGCCGGCTGCGGGGCTGCCGCTGGTCGCGATCGGGCTGATCCCGTTCGTGTTCGTCGGCGCCACGACCCCATATTGGATCCTGATCGTGGGCAACTTCGTTCAGGGACTCGGGATGGGCCTGGCGATGATGCCGAATATGACCGCGGCGATGCAGGCGGTGCCGCGGTCGGCGATCGCCCGCACGAGCACGGCGATGAACATCATCCGCCAGGCGGGCGCCTCGGTCGGCACCGCGATCCTGTCGGTGATCCTCGCCTCGGCGGTGACCAGCAACCTCCCGATCGCCAGCGCCCGCGCTTCAAGCTCGGGTTCCGGCGGGCTAGCCGCGCTGCAGGATCTGCCCTCCAGAGCACACGCGGCGATCGCCGGACCGCTCGCGGATGCGTTCGGCTCGACGTTCGTTTGGGCACTGGTGATGATCGTGATCGCGTTCATCCCGGCGGCGGGTATGGCGCTCAGCGGGTGGCGCGCGGGCGCGCGCGGGTCAGTCGCCGCCCGCCCGGTCGTCGTCGAGTAGAAGCCCAACCGCCAGGCGCCTCTCGCTCGCGCCGTCGGAGTGGTCACCGGGGCGCAACGCATTGCCTCGCTTCTGCCTCAACTGACGCGCCGGCCGCAGTCCTCATCGTGCGTGTATGCGCCTGCGTCGGCGCATCATGCGTCAAAATTGACGCGTGCTATCGGAGTGGCGTGATTGTCTGGATGTATCTGCGCAACAGCGGGTTGGATAGGCGCCACTCGCCGCGGCCGTGGCTCTCGATGATCCCCGCGTCCCGGAGCGCCTCGAGCGCACGCCTGACCGCCCCTCGGGCGAGCCCGCGATAGACGGGTTGTCCACGCGCG
>JBKQJQ010000198.1:0-4128 GCA_052147875.1 Solirubrobacteraceae bacterium
CGGCGGGCGAGTACATGAGCGGCTACACGTCGATCATCCGCCGCGAGGCGGTGGGTGTGATCGGCCAGATCGCGCCCTGGAACTACCCCCTGATGATGGCCGTCTGGAAGATCGGGCCGGCGCTCGCTGCCGGCAACGCGGTCGTCCTCAAGCCAGCCGAGACGACTCCGCTGTCGATCCTCAAGGTCGCCGAGTACGCGGCCGAGATCTTCCCGGCCGGGGTGCTGAACGTGATCACCGGTCACGGCGACCCGACCGGCCAGGCCTTGGTCACGCACGACGAAGTCGACATGGTCTCGCTGACCGGCTCGGTCGGCACCGGCAAGTGGATCGCACAGCACGCCGCTGACACGCTGAAGCGCGTCCACCTCGAGTTAGGCGGCAAGGCGCCGGTGGTGGTGTTCGACGACGTCGAGCTCGAGACCGCGCTCGAGACGATTGCCGGTACCGGCTACTACAACGCCGGCCAGGACTGCACGGCCGCGACGCGCGTTCTCGCGGGCCCCGGGGTCTACGACAACGTCGTCTCAGGCTTGGTCGAGCAGGCTCACGGCCTCGTGCTGGGCGACACGCGCTCGGCCGACACGACGCTCGGGCCGCTCAACTCGGCCCGGCAGCGTACCCGGGTCGAGGGCTTCCTCGAGCGCACGCCGTCGCACGCGGAGGTCGCGACCGGGGGCCAAGAGCCCGACAGCCCCGGCTTCTTCCTCGAACCGACGGTAGTCGCCGGTCTGCATCAGGACGACGAGATGATCCAGCAGGAGATCTTCGGGCCGGTGATAACCGTGCAGCAGTTCTCCGACGAGGCTGAGGCGATCAAGTGGGCCAACGGCACCCCGTACGGGCTCGCCTCCTCCGTCTGGACACGCGACGTCGGGCGGGCGATGCGTGTCGCCAACGCGCTCCGGTTCGGGTGCGTGTGGATCAACGACCACATCCCGCTCGTCTCCGAGATGCCGCACGGCGGCTACAAGCAGTCCGGATACGGCAAGGATCTGAGCATGTATGCGCTCGAGGATTACACCGAAATCAAGCATGTAATGGTCTCGCTGGGCTGAGCGCCGCGCCCTGTGCAGCTGCGCCTGGCGCGCAGCTGCACGCCAACGCGTAACTTTCCCGGAGATCACCCGTTAGGATGGTCGAAGGGTCTTTAGTGGAAGCCTCCGCACTCCCAGCATCGGCAGGGCTTGGGCGCACTCGGATCGCGATCGGCGCGTCGCTGCTGCGGATCCGCTCTGACGAGCAGCTGGTGACGGTCTTCAGGGAGGGCAACGACGACGCCTTCCGCGTGATCCACGATCGCTACCGGCCGCGGCTTTGCGCCTACACGCGCCAGATGCTGGCCGGCTCCGGACAGGATCCCGAAGACGCGGTCCAGGAGATCTTCATGCGCGCGTACCACGGCCTGCGCGCCAACAACCGGGAGCTGGCGCTGCGGGCTTGGCTGTACCGGATCGCCCACAATCGCTGCATCGATGAGCTCCGCCGCCCGCACGCGGTCGTCGTTGAGGCGATCGACACGCTGGCTCTCAACGTCCAGGACCCGGTCTCACGCGCCGAGCAACGCGACGCGCTCAGGCGCCTGATCGCCGACGTTCAGCGGCTGCCTGACCAGCAGCGGTCGGCGCTGCTGATGCGCGAGCTGAGCGGGATGACGTACGCAGACGTTTCGGGCGCGCTTGGTGTCTCGGTCCCGGCGGTCAAGTCACTGCTAGTTCGCGCCAGGGTCAGCCTCGCGCAGGCCAGCGAGGCGCGCAACACGGCCTGCGCACAGATCCGCGAGGACCTGATCCTGTCCCACGACCGCGGCGTGCGCACCAGTGGCCTGGCGCGCCGGCACATGCGTGACTGCACGGAGTGCCGCCAGTTCCGCACCGAGGTGCGCGGCGTCAACCGCAGGCTCGCGGCGCTGGCGCCGACGCTCGGGCCACTGGGTGTGATCGCGAACCTGCTCGGCTTCGGCGGCGGTAGCGCAGCCGGTGGCGGCGCGGTCGCCGGCGGCGGCGCGGCCGGCGGTGGCGCGGCGGCCGGAGCGGCAGGCACCGGCGCCGTGGCCTCGACTGGGCTGCTCGCGGGTGGCGCGACGCACGCCGTCACGTTGCTCGCCGCGGCGGTCTTGACGGCCGGCGGCGCGGTCGCACTGCACAACACGCTAACGGCGCCCCGCCACGCCCATCACCGGGCACCCGCGATCGTGCACAGAGCAGCTCCTGCGCCCACCCCGGCGGCGCCGACCGGCGGCGCGGCGGTTGTCCCCAGCAGCGCTGCAGGGGCAGGGAGCACGGCTGCTGCGGCGGCCGGCACCGCCAACCACAGCGCGGCCTCGATCGGCGGCGCGGTCACCAGGGTGAGCCCGGCGTCACGCGCCGCGGCCGCCACGGCAACTCGACATGAGCCGCTGACGATGACGCTTGACCCCGACAACCTTCAATACTTCAACGCGACCACGCCGGGCTCGACCACCATCGCCGCCAACGGCGCCGCGGGCAGCCCGGGAGGCGCGACCGGCACTGTGTCCCCCGTGGCGGGCACGGGCGTCGCCGGGACGAGCAGCCCCGGTGCGACCGGCACCGGCGGCCCCGTGACGACCGGCACCGGCTCGACCGCCACCAGCAGCCCGACCGGCGCGACCACAACTCCGAGCTCCTCTTCATCTGGCAGCACGTCAAGCCCGAGCTCGAGCACCAGCACGCCGGCCACCGCCGGCGGCGCGCAGAGCACCAACGGCCCTGCGACGACGGCCAGCTCTCCTGGCAGCTCGAGCTCCAGTTCGCCTGCCGCCACCACGAGCTCGACCGGCGGCTCCACTTCGAGCAGCACCGCGACCAAGTCAGTCGGGTCCAGCCCCACGTCGACGAACGTGAACAAGGTCGTTGCGACGAAGCATCGGCCTCGTCACAGGATTCTCGTCGGTAGGCTGCTGTAACTACGACTGAGCGCTACCTCGAGAACCTCGAACACGAGGAGCTCTACATCCGTCGTGGCCGGCGGTCCGGGCTTTACACGATCGTGGCCGTCCACTCGACGGTCCGGGGACCATCGCTCGGAGGCTGCCGGATGTGGTCCTACTCGGACTCTCGCGCGGCAGTGCGCGATGTGCTGCGGCTGTCGCGAGCGATGACGCTCAAGGCAGCGGTTGCGAACCTCGGCCTCGGCGGCGGCAAAGGGGTGATCATGGCGCCGGACGAGAGTTCGTTGACCTCGGAGCGGCGCCACGCGGCGCTGCTGGACTTCGGCGACACCGTCCAGGCGCTAGACGGGCGCTACATCACGGCCGAGGACGTGGGCACCTCGAGCCGCGACATGAGCGTGATCGCCGAGCGTACGGATCACGTCGCGGGTCTCGCCCGCAGCCGTGGCGGCTCGGGCGATCCCAGCCCGCTGACGGCGCTTGGAGTCGAGGTGGCGATCGGCGCATCCTGCCAACGGGCATTCTCGGAGCGGTCACTGCGCGGCCGCAGGATCTGCGTGATCGGGCTCGGGCACGTCGGCTCGCGGGTTGCAAGGCGGTGCGCGCGCGCCGGCGCCGAGCTTGTCGTCGCCGACCTCGACGAGCGCAAGCGGACGCTCGCGGAGCAACTCGACGCGCGCTGGACGAGTCCCGAGGAGGCGCTGGTGGCGGACGTCGACGTGCTCGTACCGTGCGCGCTCGGCGGCCAGTTCGACGATGAGACCGTGCCACGACTGCGGTGTCGCGTTGTCGCCGGGGCCGCCAACAACCAGCTCGCGAGAGATGGGATCGCGGACCTGCTGCAGGCCCATCGAGTCCTGTGGGCGCCTGACTTCGTGGTCAACGCCGGCGGCCTGATCAACATTGCCGAGGAGGTTGGCGGCTACGACCCGACGCACGCCCGCCAGCGGGTGGCATCGATCGGCGAGACGCTGGGCGAGATCTTCGCGCAGGCCGACGCGGACCGGATCACGCCGCTGGCGGCCGCGTTAAAGATCGCCGCCCAGCGCCTAGCGGGGTCAAACGGCCGACTGCCGTTCTAGGGACGCTCCACCCCGTCGGGCAGACGCCCTTCACCCGCCAACTTGTCGAGGTGGGCGGCTAGCGTCACCGTCGCCGCCGGCCGCAGGTGTTCGGGTACGTCACCCCAGGCCGCGTCGAGCATCTCGGGCACCGTC
>JBKQJQ010000199.1:0-17476 GCA_052147875.1 Solirubrobacteraceae bacterium
AGCTGCTCGAGCGCCACAAGATCTAAACGGCAACTTCTTCGGCGCTTGCGCGTTTAAGGTTTGATCGCCAAGGCGGAATCTTCAACAGCGGCACGCTCGCGCTGAAAGCCGCGACGCTGACCGGAGATCAGGGGGTGCAGGCGGGACCGGCGGACCAGGGGGCAGGACAACGTCGCCAGCCCCAGCGGCGTCGGCGGCGCCGGCGGGGCTGGCGGCGCCGGTGCCTGAAGGCGCGGGCGCCGCCGGCACGATCAAGGGCAGGAGGGCAGCGATCACGTTCATGTCCGCCAATAGACTTGACCGCCTTGTCGTCTCCGGCTGACACCAAGACACTGATCGAGACCGCGGTCAAGCGCTTTCTGGACGAGGTGCCGGCGCTGCAACAGCTGAAGCTCGTCGCCGGGCTCGAGCTGCGCGGTCGCGGCGACGTACAGCTGTACCGCGTCGAGCTGCCGGGACCGAAGGTGAGCAAGGACATCCCAGCCGACGAGAAGGTCCACCTCTCGATCCCGCGCTCGCACTTCAACGAGCTCGCGACCAAGGGCCACGTCAAGGACTGGGAGGAGGCGTTCGCAAAGGGGGACGCCAAGGCGACCGGCATCGAGCAGTACCTGAAGCTGATCGTCAACGTCGTCGAGCGCCAGGATGAGCGCTCGCGCACGCGCCGTGCGAGGCACTGAAATGCCGACCTGGGACGACGTGGTCGAGATCGGGTCCCGGTTCCCGGGGCTCGAGCAATCGACGTCGTACGGCACGCCCTCGCTCAAGGTGCGCGGCAAGTTCGTCTGCCGCCTGCGCACCAACCCCGACGCGCTCGTGATGCGGGTCATCGACGTGGGCGAAAAGGAAGCGCTGTTGCAGGGCGACCCGGAGACATTCTTCTCGACGCCGCACTACGACGGCTATCCCGCGGTCCTGATCAGGATCGAGCGGGTCGACCCGGTCGAGCTCGCCGAGCTGATCGAGGACGGCTGGCGTTTGCAGGCGCCCAAGCGGCTCGTAGCTGCCTACGAGGACGCCGGTTAGCGATCTGCGGCGAGCGCCTCGGCGGCGCTCAGCTGTGCTTCGACCAGCTTCAGGCCCGAGTCCCAGAAGCCCGGGTCGGTGAGGTCGATGTCGACCATCGCCGCGAGCTCCTCGGGGCCGCGCGAGCCGCCGGCCGCCAGCAGCTCGAGATAGCTCGGGGCGAACGACTCGCCGAGCTCGACATAGCGGCTGTAGACGGACAGCGCCAGCAGTTGGCCGTAGGCGTATGCGTACACGTAGCCCGGCGTGTTGATGAAGTGCGGCACGTATGACCACCAAGTCTCATAGCCATCGCTCATCTGGACCGAGTCCCCGAACAGCTCGCCCTGCGCCTCGAGCCAGCTCTCGTTGATCCGGTCGACGGACAGCTCGCCCTCGCCGCGGCGGCGGGTGTGGACGAGGTGCTCGAACCGGTTGAGCGCCATCTGGCGAAAGACGGTCGCGACCGCGCCGTCGACGCGCTCGGCCAGCAGGCTGAGGCGCGCGTCTTCGCCCTCGGCCGCGTCCAGCAGCCGGCCGAACACGAGCGCTTCGCCGAATACCGACGCGGTCTCCGCGAGCGTCAGCGGCGTCGACTGCTGGAACACGCCCTGCGGCTGGGCGAGTGCGGCATGCAGGCCGTGGCCGAGTTCGTGCGCCATCGTCAGCACGTCGCGACGGCGGGCGGTGAAGTTGAGCATCACGTACGGGTGCACGCTCGGGACGGTGTAGGCGCAGAAGGCGCCGCCGCGCTTGTGCGGGCGGACCGGAGCGTCGATCCAGCGCTCGTCGAAGAACCGCCGCGTGATCCGTCCCGCCTCGGGGGCGAACGACTGGTAGGTGTCGAGCACCAGGTCGCGGGCATCGGCGAACGAGAACGTGACCTCCTCGGGCAGCACCGGCGCCGCGCGATCGAAGTCGGCCAGCCGGTCGAGGCCGAGCAGCCTGGCCTTCAGCGCGTACCAGCGCTGCGGGATGTCGAACCGGCCGCGGACCGCCTCGATCAGCGCCATCACTGACTCGTCGGATGCCTCGTTGGCGAGGTTGCGGCTGGCGAGCCAGTGCGGGTAGGAGCGCAGCCGATCGTCGATCGCCTTGTCCTGGAGCAGCGTGTTGAAGATGAACGCGCGCGTGCGCAGGCCGGGCGCGAGCGTCGCCGAGACGCCCTCGGCGGCCGCCTGGCGCGCGGAGCGGTCTGGCGACTGGAGCCTCGAGAGTGCGACGTCGAGCACCAGTTCCTCGCCGTCGAGCTGCACCCGGAGGTTCGCGACCTGCTCGCCGAACAGCCGGCCCCAGGCGCTCTGACTCGCGATCGACTTCTCGGCAAGGATCTTCTCCTCGGGCTCGGTCAGCAGGTGCGGGCGGTAACGGCGGGCACTGCGCAGGTGGTGACGACAGAAGCTCAGCGACTCGTCGGTGAGCAGCTCGGCGACGCGCTCATCGGGCAGCTCGGCCCACTCGAGCTCGAAGAACAGGAGCTTGGTCTCGATCGTGGTCGCCCGCTCCTGGACGAGTGCCAGCAGCGCGCCGCGCGCGGGGTCGGCGGTATCGGTCGCGAACCGCAGCGAGGAATATGAGCCGGCCCGTCCGACGAGCTCGTTGATCTCGCCGAGCTCGTGCATCGCGTCGGCCAGCGCAGCTGAGTCGAGCTCGGCCACCTTGCCGGCGTAGGCGGCCGAAAACGTCGTGGCCCGCTCGTCTGCCTCGGCGAGCTGGCGCTTGACCCCGGCGTCCTGCTGGTCGTCAACGAGCGCGCCGAGATCCCACTCGGTCTCGAGCAGCTCCGGGTCGGACAGCAGTTCGGCAGTCGTCGCCATCTCGCGTACCAAGGTTAGTGACGGCCCGGTAGGGTGCGCACGCCCATGGAGGACGCGCTCAGATGTGTGGTGCGGCCGTTGCGCTTGCTGGCTGCCGGCGGGACGATCGCGATGAGCGGCGAGCGCGCGGTGCCGGCGCTTGGCGCCGACCGGCTGCTCGAGGCGCTGCCGCAGCTGGCGGTCGTGCCCCAGCTCGAGTCCGAGGACGTGCTGTCGCTGCCGGGCCCGCAGATCTCACAAGAGCAGGCGCTGGAACTTGCACACCGCGCCTGCGAAGCGGCCGACGCCGGCGAGGGTGTGGTGATCACGACTGGGACCGACACGCTCGAGGAGCTCGCGGCCCTGTGCTCGATGATCTACGGGGGCGAGGCCCCGATCGTGCTCACGGGCGCCAACCGGCCGGCCAGCAACCCCGGCGCCGACGGGCCGGCGAACCTGCTCGACGCGCTCGCGCTGGCCGGGTCCGCGCAGGCGACCGGGCTCGGAGTCGTGGTCGCATTCGGGGGAGAGATCCACGGCGCGATGACCGTTCGGAAGGTCGACAGCACCGGCCCGGCGGCGTTCGGCTCGCCCGCCACCGGACCGCTCGGCCGAATCGTCGAAGGGCGCGTCTGGCGGGCGGCCCGACCGCTTCGGACTCCGCCGCTCAAGCCAGTCGAGCTCGCGCACCGAGTTGCGATCGTGACCGCGTCGCTCGGCGACGACGGCGCAATGCTGCGAGCCGGGGCCGCGGATAGCGACGGCCTTGTCGTGGTCTCGTTCGGCGCCGGGCACGTGACTCCGGGAATGCTCGACGCGCTGCGGGCGACGCTCGCAAACGAGCCCGTGCTGGTCACCGGGCGACCCGACCGGGCGCAGATGCTGTTCGCCACCTACGGGTTCGAGGGCGCCGAGCCGGACCTGCGTAGCGCCGGCGCGATCTGCGTCCCGTTCCTGTCGCCGGTGGCGGCGCGGATCGCGCTGCTCTGCTGTCTCGGAGCCGGCCTCTCGGTGCCCGAGATTGCTGCAGCGCTGGCGCCCTGGGACGCCCGGCTACGCTAAGCGGCGAAGGCTCATGAAGAAGCTTGTGTGGTCAGTCGTTGTCGCCGCGGTGGTGGCGGGGTGCGGGTCGGGCGGCACGTCACGCGGTCCGAGCCTCGCCGCGGTGCCGCTGACCTCGGGCACAAGGGTCGTCGCCCACGTGCGCCGCTGCGACCCGGGCACGAGTCCCTACTGCGCGATCCAGTTGGTCGTCGTCGGTCCTCGCTACGGCAGCTCGGAGGCGTTGCTCGCCAGCGAGCGCAAACACCTGCATTCGATCGGTTGGTCTTCGTCGAATGCCGACATCGGCATCGAGCACGCCGCCAGCTCCCCCGGCCAGAAGCTGCGGCTCACCTACTCGACGGCGGCGCTCGACCTGCAGGCGGTCGACCTGGGCTGGATCAGGCGTTCGCCGGCGATCGGCCTGGCCCTGTCGCGGACGATGTTTGCTCGTCAGCCGGCGCTGTCGTTGATGCTCGAGACTGGTTCTTCGTGAGCTCGAGCCGCCGGTCGGGACCGACCGCGACCGCGCTCTGACCGGCCAGCAGCTCGCGCAGATCGTCGCCGACCA
Source organism: Solirubrobacteraceae bacterium (assembly GCA_052147875.1). Taxonomy (GTDB): domain Bacteria; phylum Actinomycetota; class Thermoleophilia; order Solirubrobacterales; family Solirubrobacteraceae; genus Palsa-465. Next base: position 4,414 of record JBKQJQ010000199.1, read on the forward strand.
GCTCGCGCCGCCAGCCCGTCAGCGTCCGCACCTCGGGCTCGGGCTCGCCGCGTCGCGCGGCGCTGATGATCAGCTCGAGCTCGGCTCGCGAGGCGAGCAGCTCGTATGCGAGCCCGGCGTCGAGCGCCCGCGCTCGCAGCAGCGCTTCGGCGAGCGCGATCAACGGCGCATCGCCGGGCTCCGAGCGTGCGCGCGCCTGGTCGCGAGGGATCGGCGGCGCCTCGCGACCGCGCGCGATCGCCTCGAGGATCGCATGGCCGCGGCGCTTGATCACCGGCGGGTGCAGGCCGCGGATCTGCTCGAGTCCGCCGACCGTCGACGGATGGCGCTTGGCGAGTTCGACCAACGCCGGATCGCCGAGCACCGAGCCGACCGGCCGGTCGGATTCCGAAGCGGTTTGCTCGCGCCAGGCGGCGAGCTCGCGGGCGATCGCGCGCGCCCGCGGATCCAATTGTCCGACGCGGGGCAGGCGCTCCCAGGCGGTGTACGGATCGCGCTCGTCGGTCGCCGACTCGAGCCGTCGGCACTCCTCGCGCGCCCACCCGAGGCGGCCGCTGTCGGTCAGGCGGCGCTCGATCTCGTCGGCCAGCTGGAGCAGGTGGGCGACGTCCTCGGAGGCATAGCCGAGCTGCTCGTTGGTCAGCGGCCGCACGTCCCAGCGCGTGTAGCTGGCGGTCTTGCCGACTCGCCTACCGAGGATCGCCCCGAGCAGGTTCCCGTAGCCGGCCTGGGCGCTCGCGCCGGTGAAGCCGGCCGCGATCTGCGTGTCGAAGATGTTGTTGAGATCCGTCCCCCACGTGCGGCGCAGGATCGCCACGTCCTGGCGGCCGGCATGCAGGATCACCTCGATCGACGGATCCGCGAGCAGCTCCGCGACCGGGGTGCAGTCGATCTCGCTGAGCGGGTCGATCAGGTAGATCAGCGGCGCGTGCCGGCCGTCGGGATTATCGACCGCCACCTGCACGAGACACAGGAGCGCGCGGTAACGACCCTCGGACATGAACTCCGTGTCGATCCCAAGCCGACCGCTGGCCCGCGCGGCCTCCGCGGCGGCGTCAACGTCGCGTGGCGTCGCGAGCCCCCCTACATCCATGCCTGGACCCTACAGGGGCACAGCCCGATAAGGAGGGACCCGCCGGGGAGCCGGAGAGCTAAACCGACCGTCCTGGTAGGATTTAGCCCGAGATGATCTTCTCCTCCAAGGCCGAGTACGGCGTGCGCCTGATGATCGAGCTCGGGCGCCAGGGCCCCGAACACCCCACCAGCCTGAAGGCGATCGCCGACGCCGAGGGCCTGCCGCTCGCATACCTCGAGCAGGTGGTCGCCCGACTTCGCAAGGCGGGCTTGGTGATGAGCGCACGCGGTGCGCACGGCGGCTACTGGCTGTCGCGCCCGGCGGACGAGATCCCGATGGACGAGGTTGTGCAGGCGCTCGAAGGGTCGATCGCGCCGATGGAGTGCTTCATCCACGACCACACCGAGCGGGTGCTGTGCTCGCACGAGCCCGACGCCGGTCGCGGCTGCGCGACCAAGCTTCTGTGGATGCGGGTCCAGGGCGGCATCATCCGCTCGCTGCAGACCACGACGCTCGCGGAGCTGGTCGAGTTCTCCTCCCGTCAGGACGCCGACTCTGCGCTCCGAGTAGCCAAACCGGTCGCGGCCGGCAGTCCGGCCGTCTAACAAAATCGAAAGCAAGTGATGCCTGATCTAGAGATCCGAAACCTCCACGTCCGCGCCGGTGAAAAAGAGATCCTGCGCGGCCTCGACCTGTCGGTCGGCAAGGGCGAGATCCACGCCCTGATGGGGCCCAACGGGTCCGGCAAATCGACCCTCGCCAACGCGGTCATGGGCCATCCGGGGCTCGAGGTGACAGATGGTCAGATCCTCTGGCAGGGAGAGGACATCACCGACGCCAGCCCCGACGAGCGCTCGCGGATGGGTCTGTTCATGGCCTTCCAGTACCCGGTCGGGGTGCCGGGCGTGACGGTCACCAAGTACCTGCGGACGGTGATGAACGCGCATCGCGATGCTCGCGGCGACGAGCCCGTCTCGCTCAAGGACTTCCGCCAGACGGTCGAGGCGGCGATGGAGTTGACCAACGTGCCACGCGACTTCTCGACGCGGTACCTCAACGAGGGCTTTTCGGGTGGCGAGAAGAAGCGCATGGAGATCCTCCAGCTCGCGCTCCAGCATCCCGAGCTGGCGATCCTCGACGAGACCGACTCGGGGCTCGACATCGACGCCCTGCGAGTCGTCGCCGACGGCGTCAACTCGGTCGCCGGACCCGACCTCGGCGTGCTGATCATCACCCACTACCAGCGCATCCTCGACTTCGTCAAGCCGAGCCACGTGCATGTGATGTACCGCGGCCGGATTGTGCGCGAAGGCGGGCCGCAGCTGGTCACCGAGCTCGAGGCCAAGGGCTACGGCTGGATCACGTCAGAGCTCGGAGAAGCAGCGTAAGTGGCGACGACCGCGGTGATCTCCGACGTCGCGGCCGAGTTCCCGGTCCTGCGCCGGGAGTTCGACGGTCGTCGGCTGTGCTACCTCGATTCCGCCGCGACCTCGCAGACGCCGCAGCCGGTGATCGACGCGATCACGCGCTACTACACGCACTCGCGGGCGTCGGTTCACCGCGGCGTGTATCCGCTCGCGGTCGAGGCGACCGACCTCTACGAGGGCGCCCGGGCGCGGATCGCCCAGTGGCTCTCCTCGACGGTCGAAGAGACGATCTTCACCGCCAACGCGACCGCAGCGCTGAACCTGGTCGCCTACACGTGGGGTCGCCAGAACGTGGGCCCCGGCGACCTGGTGGTCCTGACCGAGATGGAGCACCACTCGAACATCGTCCCCTGGCAGCTTTTGTGTGCCGACCGCGGGGCGGAGCTTGCTTATGTGCCGGTCAACGACGACGGCCAGCTCGACGGCGAGGCGTTCGAGCGGTTGCTGTCGCGCGGGCCGAAGCTGCTGGCGGTGGTTCACGTGTCGAATGTGCTCGGGACGATCAACCCGGTGCAGGAGATCACGGCGCGCGCCCACGAGGCCGGCGCGGTGGTGGTCGTCGATGGCTCGCAGGCCGTCCCGCAGCTGCCGGTCGACCTGCAGGCGATCGACGCCGACTTCTACGCTTGGACGGGACACAAGGCGTACGGTCCGACCGGGATCGGGGTCCTGCACGGGCGGCGGGAGCTGCTCGAGCGGATGCCACCGTTCATCTCCGGCGGCCACATGATCAAGATGGTTGGGGACACCGAGTCGACGTGGACCGACCTGCCGCACAAGTACGAGGCCGGCACGTCGCAGATCGCCGAGGCGATCGGGCTTGGGGTGGCCGTCGACTGGATCGCCGAGATCGGGATCGAGCAGATCCGAGAGCACGAGCAGGCGCTGGTCGCGGACGCGCTGACGCGGCTCGCCGAGGTGCCGGGGATCGAGCTCCACGGCCCGATGAACGCCTCCGAGCGTGGCGCGCTGGTGTCGTTCGTGCTTGACGGTGCGCACCCGCACGACGTCGGCGAGATCCTAGGGCGCGAGGGCGTCTGTGTCCGCACCGGCCACCACTGCACGCAGCCGCTGATGCGGCGGCTCGGCGCGACGGCGACCACCCGCGCGTCGTACGCGGTCCATAACACGACCGCCGACACGGACCGGCTGATCGAAGGACTGGCGACGGTTGCTCGAGTCCTGCAGCTAGCGTAGGTGGAGAACGCAGATGGACGACCTGTACCGCGAGAACATCCTCGAGCACTACAAGCGACCGCACAACTGGAGCCCACCCGAGCCCGAGCTCGAGCGCGTCGACCTCGAGTTCCATGACCTCAACCCGCTCTGCGGCGACGAGCTGACCGTCAAGCTGGCGGTCGACTCCGACGGCCGGATCGACGATCTTCGCTTCGAGGGCCACGGCTGTGCGATTTCCCAGGCGGCGGCCTCGATGGCGTCCGACGAGATCAAGGGGATGAACGTCTCGGAACTGCTCGGGCTGGACCGCTCATTCGTCCTCGACCTGCTGGGGATCGATATCTCGGCGCAGCGGATGAAGTGCGCGCTGCTATCGCTGAAGGTGCTCAAGGGCGCCTCGCTCGGGCAGGCTGCGGCGTGGGAGCCCGAGTCGTCCGAGAGCGGCGAAGCGGCTTAGCGAGTTGCAGCTCGCGGACCGCGTCTCGGCCGCGCTGAGGCTGCGTGCGAACGTGGTGCGCCACCGCGGTGGCGCGGTGCGATGCCCGATCTGCGAGCTGCGCTTCGACCGCTTTCGCGACGACAGCGACCGCCCGAACGCGATCTGCTGGCGCTGCGGTTCACACGAGCGCCACCGCGCGCAGTGGCTGCTGCTGCAGTCCCGTCCCGCGCTGCTGGGCGACGCTCGCTCGCTGCTGCACTTCGCGCCCGAGTGGACGCTGCGGCGCAAGCTGAGGGCGATCGACCATCTGCGCTACGTGACCGCCGACCTGACGCAACCGGACGTCGATCTGCACCTGGACCTAACGATGCTTGCGCTGCCGGACGCGAGCTTTGACGCGGTGATCTGCTCCCACGTGCTCGAGCACATTGAAGACGACCGGACCGCGATGGCGGAGCTGCGCCGGATCACGGCGCCCAGCGGGTGGTGCCTGGTGATGGTCCCGCTCGACATGACCCGCGCGCAGACCTATGAGGATCCGACGATCACGGACCCGGCCGCGCGCCTGCACGCGTTCTGGCGCCCCGATCACGTACGCCTGTACGCGGTCGACATCGGCGATCGGCTCACCGCCGCAGGGTTCGCGGTCGAGCAGATCAGCCCGGGGGCCGAGTTCGGGGTCGACACGTGCCGCGAGTGCGGGTTGCTCGAGGCCGACCAGATGTGGCTGTGCCGGCCGTGACCGGTGGGTCTGCCCCCGTGCTTCAAAACCGACCGGTGCGCTAGGATTTAACTCGTGCCGCAAGTGATCGAAGTCTGCCCCATCAGCGAGCTTCCCCCGGGCGTTAGCCGCCTGGTCGAGTGGGAGGACCTCGAGATTGGCGTATTCAACTGCGCCGGCACCGTGTACGCGATCGAGGATCGCTGCTCGCACGATGACGGGCCGCTGGTCGAAGGGGAGTTCGACCAGGAGGCGTGCACGGTCGAGTGCCCGCGCCACGGCTCGCTGTTCGACCTGAAGACCGGCAAGCCCAAGACGCTGCCGGCTTATATACCTGTGGACACGTTCCCGGTGATCATCGAGGACGACAAGATCAAGCTGGAGGTGGAGTAGTGGCTACCCCTCAGACCGCGATCCCCGACACGCAGCCGCTGACTGAGAACGAGCAGCTGCGCGGGATCAACGCCGACTACACCGAGCGCTATGGGTTTCACGACGCCGAGAACTACCTCTACAAGGCGCCCAAGGGTCTGAGTCCGGAGCTGGTGGCCAAGATCTCGGAGTTCAAGTCAGAGCCGCAGTGGATGCGCGACTTCCGGCTCAAGGCGCTCGACCACTTCCTCGCTCGCCCGATGCCGACCTGGGGCTCGCCGATGCTGGCCGAGGTCGACTTCGACGACATCCACTACTTCGTGCGCGCATCCGAGCGCGCCGAGCGCTCCTGGGACGACGTGCCCGAGGACGTCAAGAAGACGTTCGACCGGCTCGGGATTCCCGAGGCCGAGCGCAAGTTCCTGTCCGGAGTCGGCGCCCAGTACGAGTCCGAAGTCGTCTATCACCAGGTCCGGGAAGACCTGGAGAAGCAGGGCGTGATCTTCAAGGACATGGACTCCGGACTGCGCGAGCACGAGGACCTCGTGCGCGAGTACTTCGCGACGATCATCCCGCCCAACGACAACAAGCTCGCGGCTCTGAACTCGGCCGTCTGGTCGGGCGGCTCGTTCGTCTACGTACCGCCGGGCGTCCACGTCGAGATGCCGCTACAGGCTTACTTCCGGATCAACACCGAGTCGATGGGTCAGTTCGAGCGGACGCTGATCATCGCCGACGAGGGCTCATACGTGCACTACGTCGAAGGCTGCACGGCACCGACCTATTCGAGTTCGAGCCTGCACTCGGCCGTCGTCGAGCTGATCGCCAAGCCCGGGGCGCGGATCCGCTACACGACCGTCCAGAACTGGTCGACCAACGTCTTCAACCTGGTCACCAAGCGCGCGGTCGCGCATCAGGACGCGACCGTCGAGTGGGTCGACTGCAACCTCGGCTCGAAGCTGACGATGAAGTACCCGAGCGTCTACCTCATGGGCGAGCGCGCGCACGGAGAAATATTGTCGATCGCGTTCGCGGGCAAGGACCAGCACCAGGACGCCGGCGGCAAGATCATTCATGCGGCGCCGAACACGACCTCGAACATCTTCGCCAAGTCGATCTCCAAGGACGGCGGCCGCGGCTCCTACCGCGGGCTGCTGGAGATCGCCAAGGGCGCCCACGGCGCGCGCTCGAAGGTCGTCTGCGACGCGTTGCTGCTCGACGAGCACTCACGATCGGACACCTACCCCACGATCCGCATCTCCGAGGACGACGTCAACGTCGGCCACGAGGCGACCGTCTCGAAGGTCGGCGACGACCAGCTCTTCTATCTGATGTCGCACGGGATCTCCGAGGAGGAGGCGTCGAAGCTGATCGTCAACGGCTTCATCGAGCCGATCACCAAGGAACTGCCGATGGAGTACGCGGTCGAGATGAACCGCCTGATCGAGCTCCAGATGGAGGGCTCGATTGGCTAGCAGCCGGATGACCGACGCCCCGCTCGAGCTCCCCCAGTTCAAGGGGCGGCCAGGCTGGGAGTTCACCGACATCACAGGGCTCGACCTGGCTAGCTACGAGCGGGTCGTGCCGGAGGCCGACGGCGCCGCGAGCGCGCTGTGGCAGTTCGAGGCGCCGGGACTTCCCGAGGGGGTGGTCGTCGGCGAGCTCGACCAGGCTGCGCAACAGCTCGGCTCGCTGATCGGACCCGATGACGACGTGTTCGTCGCTCTCAACGACGCCGGAGTCCGCGGCGGGACATTCGTCTATGTGCCCCGCGGCGTCACCGTCGCGCAGCCGATCTCGATCTCCGCCGTACAGGCCGAGACCGGGACGCTGGTCAACCAGCGAACGCTGATCGTGCTCGAGGAGGGCGCCCGGGCCGAGGTGTGGGAGCAGTTCTTGTCGGGCGCCGATGAGCTCGACGGCGTATTCAACATCGTCACGGAGCTGATCGTCGGCGACAACGCGAGCCTGCGCTACGTCTGCGGCCAGAACCTGTCGGAGCGCAGCTGGATCTTCGGCGCACAGCGCGCCGCCGTCGGCCGTGACGGCCGACTCGACTGGGTGGCGCTCGGCTTCGGCTCGGCGCGGGGGCATGTCCGGATGCAGACCCGGCTGAACGGCGAGGGCGCAGACGCGCGCGTCACCGGCGCCTACGCAAGTCGCGGTCGCCAGCACATTGACTTTGACACGACCCAGGAGCACGCGGCGCCCAACACGACCTCGGACCTCGCCTTCCGGGGCGTGCTCCAGGGCCGCTCGAGCGCCGTCTGGAAGGGCAACATCATCGTTGACCCCGGCGCCCAGAAGACCGACGCGTTCCAGGAGTCGCGGAACCTGCTGCTCTCAAAGCGCGCGCACGCCGACGCGATCCCGGGTCTCGAGATCCAGGCAAACGACGTCCGCTGCACGCACGCGGCCGCTATCGCCCAGGTCGATCTCGAGCAGCTCTTCTACCTGCGCTCGCACGGCCTGCCCGAGCCGGTGGCCAAGCGGCTGGTGATCGAGGGCTTCCTTGCCGCGCTGGTCGAACGCTTCGAGGAGGGCCCGGTGCGCGAGGTACTCGCGGCCGCCGTCGAGCGTCGCTTGAGTACCGTTCTCGACGGCTAATACCATGCGCGGGTCATGGCTGCTCGCGCCGCACCGCTGGTCGCCCTCGGTTACGGCAAGTTCGTCCGCGCCGACCGGATCTACGCGCTGGTCCCGTTGCACGGCAATGAGCGGGGCGACGGCCGCCGCACGCTGGTCCACGTCGACGGGATCGCCGAGCCGCTGATCGCATCGCGGTCGGAGGGCGCGATCGCGCAAGACATGGCCGTCGCGCTCGGGACCGCGACCCCCGGCGGACGCCACGGCGAGCGCGACCGGATGCCCGGCCAGGACCCGCTCTTCTAAGCCTTATTCGTAGGCGAGCGCCTCGAGCGGCTGCAGCTTTGCGGCGCGCCGTGCCGGGAAGATCGACGCCAGCAGCCCGACGATCCATGAGGCGATCACGAAGATGATCACCGACCCGACTGGGATCACGAACGCGATCGCATTGCTGTCGGCGGCTGCCAGCAGCGCGCCGAACGCGATCCCCAGCGGGATCCCGATGATCGACCCGATGAACGCCGTGATCACGCTCTCGTGGCGGATCATCCGCCGGATCTGGCGCCTGCTGGTGCCGACCGCCCGCAGCATCCCGATCTCCCGCGTGCGCTCGAACACCGACAGCACGAGCGTGTTGACGATCCCGAACAGACTGACGATGATCGACAGCGCCAGCAGCACGTAGAGGATGTTGAGCACGCTCGACAGGCCCGCGATCTGGTTGTCGACGAACTTCTGGCGCGTCTGCACCTTGGCGTTGGGGTAACCCGCCAGGGCACGGTTGAGCGCCGCCTCGTTGGCGGCTGTCTCGCCGCCGGTCATCTTGACCAGCGTGTAGAGGTTCTCGGGCTGCTGGTAGTAGCGGTCCCAGGTCGCTGCCGACATCGTCACGGTCCCGAACGGCGAGCCCCCGCTGGGAGGCTTGAACGTTGCCTTGAGCACAAGCGGGATGTGCGTGCCGGTCGGCGTCGTGATCACCAGCGGCGAACCGATCGTCAGGTGGTGCTTGTTCGCGTACGAATCGCTGGTGAACGCGCCATTGCTGCCGAGCGAAGCTAACACCGCCTGCGAGCCGTGCACCCAGTTGAGCCGGACCACGGCGGCGATCTGCGGGTTGACCGCGGTCAGCGCTTCGTTTGAGCCGAACACCTGACCCTCGCCCGCCCGCACATCGCCGACGGCGATCACCCCCGGGGCAGTCCTCGCGGCCTCGCCGGCGGCGATCGGGATAGGCGAGAAGTTGTTCTGGGCGGTGATCGCGTAGTCGCCGGTGAAGCTCTGATCGACGGCGTTCTTGAAGTTGGCGATGATCCCGGCCGCCAGGACTGAGACGAGCGTCACCAGCGCCAGACCGATCATCAGTGCCGACGCGGTCGACGCGGTTCGCTGTGGGTTGCGGCGCGCGTTGTCGCGCGCGAGCCGTCCAGTCGCGCCCGCGATCTTGGTCGCCGGCCACCCGAGCCACATCGCGAGCGTCGGCACGATCCGCGCCGACAACAACGCGACCCCGACGAACACGAGGATCGCCCCGGCGCCCATCAGGATCAGGACAGCGGCCGTGCCGCTGGCGACGAACAGCCCCAACACCAGCAGGATCACCCCGAGCGCGACGGTCGCGGCGGAGGCGGCCGTGCGGTACTTGGCCAGCCGGCCCTCGGGCAGCGTTGCCCCCTCGCGGACGGCCGCGATCGGCTCCACGCGCGTCGCCCGGATCGCCGGGCGCAGGCTCGCGAGCATGGTGACGATCACGCCAACGAGGATCGCGACGATGATCGTCCGTGGTTTGACGACCGTGCCGGAGTTGGGGAGCGTCAGGCCCGCGGCGTTGAACAGCGCGAACAGCAACTGGGCGAGGCCGAGCCCGACGAGCAGGCCGATCACCGAGGCGATGCTGCCGGTCACGAACGACTCGATCAGGATCGCCCGCCGTATCTGACGCCGCGAGGCGCCGATCGTGCGCAGCATCCCGAACTCGCGCGTTCGCTGCGCGATCGTGATCGACAGTGAGTTGGCGATCACGAAGCTGCCGACGAACAGTGCTACCCCCGCGAATACGAGCAGGAACGTGTTCAGGAACGACAGGAAGCTGGTGATCGAGGATGAGTCCTGCTGGGCCTGCTGCGCTCCCGTCCGGACCTGGGTGTCGCTCGGCAGGATCGGTTTGATCTGGTTGACAAGCTGCTGCGGGCTGATGCCCGGTTTGGCGCTGGCGCGGATCTCGTCGAGCTTCCCGACCTTGCCGAGCAGGCGCTGCGCCGTCGCAAGCGCAAGCCCGGCCAACGTGGCACCGCCGAGCGATGACGCGGAGCCGAACTTGACCAACCCGGAGATCCGCAACGGCACCACCGGCCCGACCCCCTGGATGCCGACCGTCTCGCCCGTGTGGAGGTTCTTCTTGGACGCCGTGTTGGTGTCGATAACGACACCGGTCGGGCCCGGCCAGCTGCCGCTGACGAGCTTCAGCGAGCTGAACTGCGGCTTTGACGGGTTGACGCTGAAGCCGAGGTTCGGCGCGCCGCCGGACGTGATCGCCTTGCCGTTGACGACCACCTGGAGGCTGCCCGACACGTCGCCGATCGCGTCCTTGACGCCGGGCAGCGCCAGCACGCGCGGCAGCAACGACTGCGAGAAGGCGGGCACTGAGCCGTTACCGCCGGCGCCGCCGTTGGCGCTCTTGTCGATCGCGTTGCGGCCGGTGACGGTCGCATCGGTATTGCGGTAGATCGTCTGAAAGATCGAGTTGAAGGCGCCGGTGATCGAGTCGGTGAGCACGAACGTGCCGGCCACCAGCGCGACTCCGAGGACGATCGCGACGGCGGTCAGCGCCGCGCGCAGCCGGCGGGTCGCAAGTCCCCTGAGCGCGACGCGCGTCACCTACTAGCCGAGCCCCTTCATCGCGTCGACGATCTGGTCCTCGCTTGAGCGGCCGAGCTCTTTGACGATCTGCCCGTCCGATAGGAACAGAATCCGATCGGCGATCGCCGCCGCGCGCGGGTCGTGCGTCACCATCACCACCGTCTGACCGACCGTATCGACCGACCGCCGGAGCAGTTGCAGGATTTCGTCACCCGCCTTGGAGTCGAGGTTGCCGGTGGGCTCATCGGCGAACAGGACCGTCGGCTTGCTGACCAGTGCGCGGGCGATCGCGACCCGCTGCTGCTGGCCGCCGGACAGCTCGGCCGGGCGGTGGCTGAGGCGGTCGGCGAGGCCGGTCTCTCCGATCACCGTGTCGAGCCACTGCGCGTCCGGCTCGCGGCCGGCGATCGAGAGCGGCAGCAGGATGTTCTCGCGCGCGTTGAGCATCGGCAGCAGGTTGAAGAACTGGAACACGAACCCGATGTGGTCGCGCCGCAGGCGAGTCAGCGCGTCGTCGCCGAGGTGCGTGATCTCTGTGCCTTCGAGCTGGACCGTGCCCGCGGTCGGCTTGTCGAGCCCGGCGAGGATGTGCATCAGCGTCGACTTGCCTGATCCCGACGGACCCATCACCGCGGTCAGCTTGCCGCGCTCGATCTCGACTGACACGTCACGCAATGCGGTGACGGCGGTGTCGCCCTCGCCATAGCGCCGGCTGACGCCTGACGCCTGAATGACCGCCCCCGAGTTTTGCGCCTGATCCTGCAGCTGGGCCTGCTGCACATGTCCGACGTTAGCGACTCTGGCGGCGGGCGGTCGTGTGGTGTGGCCCGCGCGCATGCGCGCCCCCTTTCTAAACTGCCGCTCGTGCGTCAGGTGCTGCTCCTGCGCGGGATCAACCTCGGCCCCAACAGACGCGTCGCGATGGCGGACCTGCGCGAGGCGCTGACCGCGGCCGGCTACAAGGACGTGCAGACCTATGTCCAGAGCGGCAACGTCGTGCTGGCGAGCCCGAAATCTTCAGACAAGCTCGGTCGTCACGCCGAGAAGGTGATCGCCGAGCGCTTCGGGTTCGAAGTCGACGTGATCGTGCGCTCACGCGACGAGCTCGCCGCGGTCGTCGCCACGAACCCGCTCGCCGACGTCGCCAACAACCCGAAGCGCTACCAGGTCAGCTTTCTCGACGGCGAGCTCGACGACGCGGTGGTCGAGCGCCTGCATCGGTTGGTCGCCGAGCCGGAGGCGCTGGTGATCGACGGACGCGAGATCTACGCCTGGCACCCCGCGGGCGTCGCGCGCTCGAAGCTGTGGAACGGACTTGCCGGGAAAGGCCTTGGCGTGACGGCGACCGCGCGCAACTGGACAACCGTCGAGACGCTGCTCGCGATGGCCGCCGAATGACTGCCGAGGTCCGCGCGTACGAGGTCCTTGATGTGTTCACGGACACGCCGCTCGAGGGCAACCCAGTGGCCGTGTTCGTCGACGGCGCCGGACTCAGCGGCGAGCTGATGCAGCGCCTCGCGCGCGAGCTGAACCTGTCAGAGACGGTGTTCCTGCTGGAGGGCTCCGACGGGGTCGACGCCCACGCGCGGATCTTCACGCCGGCGACCGAACTGCCCTTCGCCGGCCACCCGACGCTCGGCGCTGCGGCGATGATCGGCGCCAGTCGTGGCCTCGAACGAGTGCGGTTAGGAACCGGGGCGGGCGTCGTCGCGGTCGAGTTGCGACGCGAGGGCGGCACGGTCGTCTACGGCGAGATGCAGCAACCGCTCCCGACCTGGCGCGAGTTGCCGGGAGCGGAGGCGTTGCTTGCGGCGTTGGGCGTGCAGCGGTCCGAGCTCCCCGTCGAGGTGTACGACAACGGCCCCCAGCACACGCTCGTCGCGCTATCGAGTGAGGCGCAGGTGGCGGGGCTGCGGCCCGATCTGGCGGCAGTGGCGGACGCGGGCGCGTTCGGGGTCAGCTGCTTCGCTGCCTCGGGCACGCGCGTCAAGACGCGGATGTTCGGGCCGGCGCTCGGGGTCGCGGAGGATCCGGCGACCGGCTCGGCCGCCGGCCCGATGGCGGTGCATCTGGCGCGCCACGGCTGGACGGAGTTCGGACAGTGGATCGAGATCCGCCAGGGGGAGGAGATCGGCCGGCCGTCGCTCCTGCGAGCGGTCGCCGACGGGTCGAGCGACGGCTTGGAGCGGGTGCTTGTCGGTGGGGGCGTGGTGGTCGTCGCGCGCGGCTCGTATCGCGTTTGACTGCCGCCGCGGCGGTGGGATACTCGGTCGCACCCCCGAACAACCTGCATCACTGTGGGAGGTGATCGCATGTCAGAGCCGGCACACGTCCTCGTCGTCGCCCACCAGACGGCAGCGACCCCCGCTCTGCTCGAAGCGGTCCGCGAGCGCGCACACAGCGGGCCG
>JBKQJQ010000200.1:0-31262 GCA_052147875.1 Solirubrobacteraceae bacterium
GTCACCGCCGAGCTGGACGTGGCCGGGCCGCCCGGAGCCGGCCTCCTGGACGGCGAGCGCCAGCTCGGCCAGCTCTCCGACCCGTCCCACGAAGTGCGTGCTCGTCAGCCTCGACCGCATGGTTGAAGTATCGCCGGATCCGATCCACGACATGGATGCGCGACTCGGAACGTCCCGTGTGGCTCGCCTGACCGCTGCGGCGGAGTTCGGCGGCGCGGCTTGACGCCATGTATGCGCTGAACTGGGGGTGCATTCTGCGTTCCTCTCGATCGCTTGCAACGTGATCCGAGGATGAACTGCGAGCCGTTGGCCCACATCGGGCAAACGGTGCGAGTTAGCGGGCGCGACCCCTTACGCGGCCGGCGCGACCCCTTAGCTGCTGGTGGACGGTGCCTGCGACGCGGAGGCGTCGCCGTTGGAACGCCACAGATCGGGCTGTTCGCTACCGGCGCTGAGCGAGCTGGTATCGGAGCGTGTCGCGCGCGAGATCTCCTCTGCGGTCACGCTCTGGGGGTGGTGACAGGCCGCGAGGTGGCCGTCGGCGTACTCGGTCAGCGGTGGCTCCGATGTCCGGCAGATGTCGCTCGCGCGCGGGCAGCGGGTGTGGAAGCGGCAGCCGCTCGGCGGCCGGATCGGGTTCGGCGGTTCGCCCGACACAACGGTGCGAGTTCGCGCCCGGTTCTCCTTCGGGTCCGGGATCGGGATCGCGCTGAGGAGCGCCGTCGTGTAGGGGTGGATCGGCTTGTTGTAGAGCTCCTCGGCGGGTGACAGTTCCATCAGCTTGCCCAAATACATGACCGCGATCCGGTCAGACACGTGCCGGACGACCGACAGGTCATGCGCGACGAAGATGAAGCTGAGGTGGAACTCCTCCTGCAGGTCGTCGAGCAGATTGATGACCTGCGCCTGGATCGACACGTCGAGCGCCGAGACCGGCTCATCGAGCAGGATCAGCCGCGGATCGACGGCCAGCGCACGTGCGATCCCGATCCGCTGCCGCTGGCCGCCTGAGAACTCGTGCGGGAAGCGGTTGATGTGCTCGCCCGAGAGACCGACGCGATCGAGCAGCAATCGAGTCTCATCGACCATCTTCGACTTCTGCACGCCGCGCATCTTGAGCGGTGTGGCGAGGATCTGCGCGACGCGCTTGCGCGGGTTCAGCGATGCCTGCGGATCCTGGAACACCATCTGCATCTCGCGCCGCACGGGCTCGAGCTCGCCGCGACCCCAGTTGGTGATGTCCTGCCCGCGGAATTTGATCGTCCCCGAGGTCGCCTCGATCAGCCGCACCAGAACGCGGATCAGCGTCGTCTTCCCGCATCCCGACTCGCCCACGATCCCGAGCGTCTCGCCTTCGTCGAGGTGGAACGAGACATCGTCGACCGCGTGCACCTGGCCGACCTTGCGATCGATGATCACGCCGCTCTTGATCGGGAACAGCACCCGCAGGTGGTCGACCGCGAGCAGCGGGCCGTCAACCTGCTGCTCTCCGGTCTCCGGCCGGGGGGCGGTCTCGTCCGTCGCTTCGGTCTCGTCGGTCATGAGGTCACCGGCTCGGGGGCCGCCAACCCGATCTGGTCGCCCACCTGGCGCAGACGGCGCTTCTGATCGACCTCGAGGAAGCATCGATCCAGGCTCTCGGGCCGATCCGGGATGTGATTCTTGAGCTCCGGGACCTCGGTGCAGGCCTTGAAGGCGTGCGGGCAGCGGGGCCGGAAATGGCACCCCTTCGGCGGGCGCAGAAGCGACGGCGGCATCCCCGGGATCGCGGGCAGGCGCAGGCTGCGATCGGCGTCGATCCGCGTGATCGACCCCAGCAACCCCCACGTATAGGGGTGCTGCGGGTCATAGAAGATGTCGTCAAGCGTGCCCTGCTCGACCACCCTCCCCGAGTACATGACGATCACGCGGTCGGCGATGTCGGCGACGACCCCAAGGTCGTGGGTGACGAGGATCACGCCAGCGCCGGTCTCGTCGCGTAGCTGGCGCAGCTCGTCGAGGATCTGAGCCTGGATCGTGACGTCGAGCGCGGTCGTCGGCTCGTCGGCGATCAGCAGCTTCGGCGAGCACGACAGCGCCATCGCGATCATCACGCGTTGTCGCATGCCGCCTGAGAACTCGTGCGGGTAGGAGCGCAGACGGTCGGCGGCGCGCGGGATCCCGACTCGCTCCATCATCTCGACGGCGCGGTCGTACGCCTGGGCCTTGGACACCTTGCGGTCGTGTACGCGGATCTGTTCGACGATCTGGTGGCCGACCCGGTGCACCGGATCAAGCGAGCTCATCGGATCCTGGAACACCATCGCGATCCCGGCGCCACGGATCCGCTGCAGCTGCTGCGGGCTTGCTGTGACGAGCTCGGTACCGTCGAACGTCGCCGTGCCCTCGAAGCGCGCGTTCGGGCCACGGGTCAGGCCCATCAGCGTCATAGCGGTGACGGACTTGCCGGACCCCGACTCGCCCACAATCGCGACGACCTCGCGCGGCGCGACTGAGAATGTGACCCCGTCGACGGCGCGCACGGTTCCGTCCTCGGTCGCGAATGAGACCTTCAAGTCCGAGACTTCGAGCAGCTCTCCCGCGCCATTGGTGGCCGTCATGTCGCGAGCCGGATCCGCGGATCGAGGAACGCGTAGAGGATGTCGATCAATGCCGCGAGGATCACGACCGCGAACGCGGTCAGCATCACGATCACGAGGATCGGGATGATGTCGAGGCGGCTGATCGATTCTGCCGCCAGCTGTCCGATGCCGTGCAGGTTATAGACAGATTCCGTCAGGATCGCACCACCGCCGATCACCTGTGCCATGTCCAGGCCCCACAGCGAGATGATCGGGATCAGGCTGTTGCGCAGCGTGTGACGGATCAGCACCTGGCGGTCCGAAAGGCCCTTGGCGTGCGCCGTGCGGACGTAGTCCTCGTTGATCGTGTCGAGGATCGTCGAACGCAGGACGCGCGAGTAGAAGCCGATGAACAGGACGCTGAGCGTGAACCACGGCAGGATCATGTGCACCAGCCACTGGACGGGGTCCTGGGTCAGCGGCACGTAGCCCCCGATCGGGAAGATGGGGTGCTGATAGGCGAGGTAGTAGATCAATATCGCCCCGAGAAAGAACGGCGGGAACGAGACTCCGAACATCGCCACGATCGTCAGCAGCCGATCCGTGTATTTGCCGGCCTTGATCGCGGCCAGCGTTCCGAACACGATCGACACGAACAGCCAGATGAAACCCGCTCCGAGGGCGAGCGAGATCGTCGCCGGCGCCCCCTGCCTGATCTCGGTCAGCACGTTGAAGCCCTGCGTGTAGGAGTAGGCCTGGTTGGTGAAGATGTTCTTCATCGTCCGCAGGTACTGGATCCAGATCGGCTGGTTGAAGCCGTACTTGACCTCGATCAGATGGATCTCGAATGGGGTCGCGGTGCGGCCGGCGAGCCGGAACGCCGGATTCCCGTTCGGGATCGCCTCGAACAGCAGGAACGTGAGCAGCGAGATCACGAACAGCACAAACACCATCGCCAGCAGCCGGCGGATGATGAAGCGCGTCATCCGCGGCTACCCATCAATGCGCGATCCGGACCTTGGCCCGAGGGTCGAGCGCGTCGCGCAGGCCGTCGCCGAAGATGTTGATCGACATCACGCACAGGACGAGCATGATTCCCGGCACGAGCACGTTGTGGAACGCGGCCGGGATCGTCGAGATGCCGTCCGAGATCATGTTGCCCCACGACGGAGCCGGGGGCTCGACTC
This sequence comes from Solirubrobacteraceae bacterium, assembly GCA_052147875.1. GTDB lineage: Bacteria > Actinomycetota > Thermoleophilia > Solirubrobacterales > Solirubrobacteraceae > Palsa-465. The sequence continues at coordinate 3,749 of JBKQJQ010000200.1, forward strand.
CCACCCCAAGGTATGAGAGTGCCGCCTCAAGCAGGATCGCGTTGGCGAGGATCAGCGGGATGAAGACGAGGATCGTCGACGACAGGTTCGGCATGATCTCGGAGAACATGATCCGCGTGTGGCTGAGACCCTGTTGCCGGGCGGCGTCGATGAACTCCCGCTCGCGCATCTGCAGCACCTGCCCGCGGATCGGTTTGGCGACGTACGGGATGTAGACGATCCCGATGATGAACGCCGGCACCCACAGGTTGTTGCCGTGGATCGGACCGATCCCGCCGACCGCGAGCACCGTGCCGAGCGTGATTCCCAGCAGCACTGCTGGATACGCCCAGATCACGTCCAGCCCCCGGCTGACAATCCCGTCTATCGCCCCCCGGTAGTAGCCGGCCATCAGCCCCAGGATCAATGCGAACACCATCGTCAGGATCGTCGCGACGAAGCCGATCTGGAGTGAGTTGCGCCCCCCGTAGAGCAGCCGCACGGCGACGTCTCTGCCGAGGTCGTCGGCGCCGAGGAAGTAGTGGGTGTGCCAGGTCGGCCCGATCGGGATGTCGGTGGGGCTGACGATGTCGACCGCTTTGCCGCCGACTTTGACCGTCCCGGTTATGTTCTGCGCCTGCGGGGTGGTGTGGGCGACATCGGCCGCGTAGACCGGCGCCAGCAGGCAGAGCAGCACGATCAGCAGAAACAGGCCGCCGAAGAACAGTGCGACCTTGTTGCGGCGCAACCGCCGCCAGGCCAGCTTCCAGGGACTTATCCCTGGCGGGAGGTCCTCTTCTCCTTCGCCGCCGAAGCCTGCGAACTCGTCGGAGAACTCAAGCCCGGTACCGAGACGTTCTGCTGAGGTTGCCATTTAGGACGAAGTGCGCGATAGGGCCGGGACAGCCTACTACTGCCCCGGCCCGCCGCTACGCAATCACTTCAGCTGGAACGACGTCCAATCCCAGCCGTAGATCGGCTGCATGATCGCGGCCGGGTAGTTGATCCGATCAGACGTGAACTTCGGGAACGTCTGATAGCCGAACACCGCGATGTACGCCTTCTTGGCGACGTACTGATCAAGGGCCTGCCATTGGCTGGCGACGCTCGACAGCTGCGTCGTCGGCACCGAGCTCAGCTTTGCGATCTGGCTGTTGATGTACGAATCGTTGATCTGGCCTAGGTTCTCGTTGTTGGTCGGCAGGATCGCCTTGCCGCTCAACAGCAGGTAGAAGTCAACCGGGTTCGGGAAGTCCTGGTTCCAGTCCGTGAAGCCGGTCTGGGGATGGAGCTTCAGGTCACCGATCGTCGTGAAGTAGGTCGCGTCAGCGATCACCTTCTGGGTGGCCTTGAACCCGATCTGGTTCAGGAACTGCGTGTAGTACGTCATCCACTGCTCACGCGGGGTGCGGCCCTGGCTCCAGACCGTAACCGGCGTGCCGGCCATCCCGGACTCCTTGACCAGCTGCTTGGCCTTGGCCAGGTTCCCCGTCCCCGGAGTCCCATACGGGCACGACGACGAGGTCGACGCCTGATAGCCGGGGACGTCGGGCGGCAGGAAGAAGCAGGTCGGATCGAGCGTGCCCGAACCGAGCCGGTTCATCGCCGTCTGGTTCAGCCCGGTGACAACCGCCTCGCGTGCGAGCTGGCTGCTGAACGGCTTCGAGGTCATGTTCATGAAGATGTAGTACGTCGAGCCGCCCATGTTGATCTGCGAGAAGCGGTCTCCCGCCTTCGCCTTGATCTGCGGCAGCAGGCTGCCCGGCACCACATCGGCCCAGTCGAACACGTCGGCGGTGTTGTTGAGCACACTGAGCGCGTTCGACGGGACGTCCGTCGACAGCTTCACCTGGACATTGACCTTCGCGGCCGGAATGCCCGGAATGTTCATCTTCGCCCAGTACGGGTTGATCTTCGACTCCCAACCCTGGTTGGGGACGATATTGGTCGTCATGAACGGACCGACGCCCGGTGGCGGGTTGGTCGGCTCGTTCTTCATCGGGGTGCCCGCCGGCACCAGTCCCAGCGCCGGGAACGCGAGCACGTTGTCAAACGGCCCGTACGGCGACGTCAGATGGATCACGATCTTGCCGGTCGCGTTGTTGGTCTGAACCCCGGAGATCGTCTTCGCCTTGCCGTCCGCGAATGCGGTGCCGCCGACGACTACGGGCGTCATGAACTGACCCGAGCCGCCCCACGGGATCTTGATCGCCCGCTCGAGAGCCACGGTGAAGTCACTCGCCACCACAGGCTTGCCGTTTGAGAAAACGAGGCCCTTGCGGAGCGTGGCCGTGTAGGTCTTGCCGCCGTCCGAGATCACCGGCAGCGCGGTCGCAAGGCCGGGAATCAGCTTGGCGCCGGTGGGGCCCTGCGCGTGCGTGTAGGTCGTCAGGCCCGTGTACGTCACCCACAGCATCTCAGCGCCCTGGGTGGTGTAGTCCATGCCCGGATCCAGCGACTGCGGCGCGCCGCCCATCAGCAGCGTGATCGTGCCGCCCGTTTTCGCCGCGCCACTCGAGCTAGCCGAGCTCGCCGCGGCGGAGGACGATGAGCTCGAGCTTGAACCGCAAGCCGCGAGCGCGATCGTCGCGATAACCGAAAGCAGCGTGGCTGCGAACGGTCTGGTGTGTCTCTTCACAGATCCTCCTCCTCAGAGGTCGAGTTCCCAGGCACGACAATCTATTGGCAACTCCCGCTGGATGCGAGCAGGATTTAACCCCACAGCGCGCTCCTAATCTTTCCTCAACACACATCGCTGCGCACTGAGCGGCGGTAAATCGCGCTAGTCGGTCGTCAGAACCGCCTTGCCCGCGACTCGGCGGTCGAGCAGCGCCTCGATCGCCTCGCCGGCCTCGCCCCAGGAGCGCACGATGTCAATCTGCGGATCGAGGCGCCGCGCCGCAACCAGCTCCGCCAGCCGCGTCAGGTCACCGGCCGCGGTACGGGTGTGCTCGAGCTCGGCGAAGATGTAGAGACCATAGAGACGGGCGCCCGGCGCCCGCGCGAACAGGTCACGGGTCGGGTAGCTGACCGGCTCGGTCACGGTCGAGGCGAAGCTGACCACCGTGCCGCGTGGTGCGACGCGCTGGAGCGCGACGCCGAGCATCGGCCCGCCAACGCCGTCGATGATCACGTCGAATGTCTCGCCGCCCCGCTGCAGGTCATCGAGCACCTCGTCGGCTCCCAGCTCGGCCAGGCCGGCGGTCCGCCTCGCGACCCCTGTGACCTGAGCGCCGGCGAGCTTGGCGAGCTGGATCGCGAACCTACCGACGCCGCCGCTGGCGCCGGTCACCAGCACCCGCTTGCCGAGCACGAAACCCCCGACCTCGAGCGCCCGCAGCGCGGTCAGGCCGGCGACCGGGAGCGTCGAGGCCTGCTCGAATGAGACCGCGTCCGGCAGCTGCGCCAGCTGCTCGGTCGAGACCGCGACGCGCTGCGCCCAGGCCCCGGATCCGACGACGCCGACGACTCGGGTTCCGGCGCCCGGGCCGCTCCCATCGGCGGCCGGCCCCGACACCACGCCGGCCAGGTCCCAGCCGGTCACGGATCCCTGCGGCATCGACGCCAGCCGCCGCGTCTCGCCACGGTTGAGGCTGAACGCCTTGACATCGACGAGCGCCTGATCGTCGCGAGGGCTTGGCTCGTCCACCTCGCCCAGTTGCGCAAAGGGGGGATTTTGATCGGACAGGAGCGCGAGCATCGGCAAGCGTCGGGAATACTAGGGAGCAATGTGCCGCCGCCCGATGCTCATGATCGCCGCACTCGCCCTCGCGCTGCTCGCGTTCGCGGCGTCCGCGAACGCCGCGCCGAGAGTCACATGGATGCAGGGCTTCAAGGCTCCGGACACGCCGGCCAGGTACGACAAGGTCGGAGTCCTCAAGATCGGGCCGCGCTCGGCGAGGAACGTCCTCGTGCTGGAGCCGGGGACCTCCGCCGGGAGCGCATACTTCGTGCCGCTTGCGCAGTGGCTGGTATCGACGGTCAAGGGCTGGCAGGTGTGGTCCGTCGAACGCCGGGAGAACCTGCTCGAGGACCAGTCGGAGCTGAACCTCGGTAAGGAGGGCAAGGCGACACCGCAGCAGGTATTCGACTACTACCTCGGCTACCTGATCAACCCGAGCATCAGGCACCACTTCAACCCCGTACCGGACTCGAAGGTCGAGTTCGCCAAGCAGTGGGGCCTGGCCGTCGCGATCGGCGATCTGCACAACGTGATCGAGGCGGCTCGCAAGCTGGGCGGCAAGGTGGTCCTCGGAGGGCACTCGCTCGGCGGCGCGGTCGTGACCGGCTACGCGACCTGGGACTTCAACGGGCGCGCCGGCGCCCAACAGCTCGCCGGGCTCGTCTACGACGACGGCGGGAGCTTTCGTGCTGCGCCCTCCGCCCTGGCGGCACGGCAGACGCTCGGCGGCTTCTTGAGCCAGGGGGTCAGCCCTTGGCTTCCGTTCGTCCCCGGCATTCCCCCCTACGACTCGGGCATCTACGCCGCCATGGGCGGCCTCGCGGCGATCCTCGCGCCCAACGAGCCGCTGCCGGTAGGCGCGGCCGAGCTCCTGCCGCCGTCGCTGAAGCCGCCGGTTCCGGTGACCAATCTCGCCCAGTTCGGTTGGGGCACGAGCGTCGCCACCTCGCAGGTGGTGTTCGCGATCGAGGCCCACGACGGGGCCGGGCTCGAAGCGACGCCGATGGCCAACGGTCTCTACGGCTGGGACAGCGCCGGCTCGTTGACACCGATCAAGCGCTTTGCGCGGATGCTGTCCGGCTACCCGCTGATCGGCGTCGACGGCAGCGAGTGGTATTTCCCGCAGCGCCTGACCGACGACAGCTCGGCGATCGACAACGGGAACCAAAACCCCGCGCAGGAGGTGTTCGGCATCAAGACCACGATGGGCCACCACCTGCCGCGAACGCTGCGGATCTACGCCTTTGGCGCCTACGGGGGCACGGCGATCACCGCCGCCGCCGCCGAACTCGCCGCTCAGTCGCGGATCCCGAAGCGCAACCTGACGCTGGTCAGCCGCCACGGCACTTACGCCCACAACGATCCCGCCGGCGCTTACCCTCACAACGTCTTCTTCGAGCACCTGGTCGCGTTCCTGAACGCGATCGCCCCGCCGTCACCCCCCGTCGGGCTGGGCTGATCCGGTGGCCCAGGTCTACGAGCGCATCGAGCCATTCCTGGCAGCCTGGATCGAGCGCCAGCCGATGTTCTTCGTCGCCACCGCCCCGAGCGGTTGCGACGGCCACGTAAACGTTTCGCCGAAGGGCCCGAGCGGGACGCTGCGGATGCTCGACGAGCACACGATCGCGTATCTGGACCTGGTCGGAAGCGGCGCCGAGACGATCGCCCACCTGCGCGACAACGGACGGATCGTCGTGATGCTGTGCGCGTTCGAGGGCGCGCCGCGAATCCTGCGGCTGCACGGCCGCGGCGAGGTGCTGGCTGCCGACGCGCTCGCGTTTCCCGACGCCGGCGTGCTCCCTGAGCAAAGACGAGCCGTGGTTCGGGTCGACGTCCAGAGGGTCGCTGACTCGTGCGGCTACGGCGTGCCGCTGATGACCTACGAGGGCGAGCGCCCGAACTCGCGCGCGTGGGCCGAGGGCAAGCTGCGCAAGGGAGGTCCGAACGCGATCGAGGAGTACAAGGCGCAGCGCAACGCCGAGAGCATCGACGGACTGCCCGCGCTCGAGCGCCAGCGCGTGTAGCCCGTCGGCTCGATCCGGCCGCGCGCGGCAGCTATTTTGCCTGGATCGCGCAAGCGCCCTCAACGACGCCGAAGGCGGGGATCAGCCGCAGCCTGGTCCTGCTGCTGGCCGTGGCGTGCGGCGCCGCGGTCGCGAACCTCTACTACGCGCAGCCGCTGCTGCACACGATCGCCCGCACGTTCGATGTTTCCGAGGCGACCGCGGGGCTGCTGATGACCGTGACCCAGGTCGGCTATGTGCTCGGGCTCGCGTTCGTCGTCCCGCTCGGCGATCTGCGTGAGCGGCGCACTCTGATCAGCGTCACGATGCTGGTCAGCGCCGCCGGTCTCGCCCTCGCGGCCGCGGCGCCGACGTTCGCCGTCTTCGGGGCGGCGCTTGGGATCGTCGGCGTGACGTCGTGCGTCGCGCAGGTGATTGTGCCGATGAGCTCGTCGCTGGCGGCCGAGCACGAGCGCGGCAGGGTCGTCGGCATGGTGATGAGCGGCCTGCTGATCGGGATCCTGTTCGCCCGCACCGCGAGCGGGTTGATCGCGGGCGCGTTCGGATGGCGGGCCCCATTCGTGTTCGGGGCGGCCGCGATGCTGGTGCTGGCGGCCGTGCTGCGCCGCCGGCTCCCGCGCGTGCTGCCGACGACTGGGCTCGGCTACGGCGGCGTCCTGCGCTCAGTCCTGGTGCTGATCCGCGAAGAGCCGGTCCTGCGCCAGCGGATGATGCTCGGTGCGCTCGACTTCGGGTGCTTCAGCGCGCTCTGGACAACGCTCGCGTTCCTGCTCTCGGCGCCGCCCTACGGGTACGGCAACGCGGTCATCGGCCTGTTCGGGCTGGCGGGGGTTGCCGGCGCCCTGGCGGCGTCGCTGGCCGGCCGGCTCGCCGACCGCGGGCTCGGTTCGCAGACGACGCTGGCGTCGATCGTGATCCTGCTTGCGAGCTGGGGGCTGGTCGCCGCCGGCGAGACATCCGTGCTGGCGCTGATCATCGGCATCGCGGTGCTGGACTTCGGCGCCCAGGCGCTCCACATCTCAAACCAGAGCGCGATCTATGCGCTGCACCCGGACTCGCGTAGCCGACTGACGACCGCCTACATGGTCAGTTGCTTCATCGGCGCCTCGCTGCTGTCGGCGCTCGGCTCGACCATCTATGCGAGCAGCGGCTGGAGCGGCGTCTGCGTGCTGGGTGCGGTGACCGCCGGGCTCGCGCTCGTGGTCTGGACGCTGACCGCGCTGGGGCAGCGGTCTTCAGAGCGCCGACTCGAGCCGGCCCGGGGCGAATTCGAATGACAGCCGCCGCGGCGGCCGAGCCGGTCCCCGCGCGCAGCGGCAGCATCTGGGTCGTCTTCACCGGCCTGATGCTCGTGCTGCTGATGGCGTCGCTTGACCAGACGATCGTCTCGACCGCGCTGCCGACGATCGTCGGCGACCTCGGCGGCCTGAGCCACATCTCCTGGGTGGTGACCGCGTACCTGCTGGCGCAGACGGCGGTCACGCCGGTGTACGGCAAGCTCGGCGACCTCTACGGGCGCAAGATCGTGCTCCAGGTCGCGCTGGTGATCTTCCTCGCCGGCTCCGCGCTGTGCGGGCTGTCGCAGAGCCTGACCGAACTGATCGTGTTCCGCGGCCTGCAGGGGCTCGGCGGCGGCGGCCTGATGGTGGGGACGATGGCGGCGATCGGCGACGTCGTCTCGCCGCGCGAGCGCGGCCGCTACCAGGGGCTGTTCGGCGCCGTGTTCGGACTCTCGAGTGTGATCGGCCCGCTGCTCGGCGGCTTCTTCACGACCAACCTCTCCTGGCGCTGGATCTTCTACGTCAACCTGCCGATCGGCGTCGTCGCGTTCGTCGTGCTGGCGGCCACACTCCCATCGCGCAAGGAGGAGGCCCACTACCAGATCGACTACCTCGGCGCGGTGCTGCTGGCAGCGGCGCTGAGCGTGATCGTCCTGACGTGCACGCTCGGCGGCACCGACTACGCGTGGGCATCGCCGCAGATCATCGCCCTCGCGGCGCTCGCGATCGCGCTGACGGTCGCGTTCGTTTGGGCCGAACGCCGGGCTGCCGAGCCGGTGCTGCCGCCGCGGCTATTCGGCAACCGCGTGTTCACGGTCACGAGCGCGATCGGGCTCGTGGTCGGCTTTGCGCTGTTCGGGTCGGTCACCTACCTGCCGCTTTTCCTGCAGGTCGTCAACGGCGCCACCCCGACCGGTTCAGGGCTCCAGATCCTGCCGCTGATGGCCGGTCTGCTGATCACCTCGATCGGGTCCGGTCAGCTGATCACGCGGACCGGCCGCTACAAGCCGTTCCCGATCATCGGCACCGCACTGATGGTAGCCGGGCTGTTTCTGCTGTCGACGATGGACGCCTCGACCAGCCGGCTGGAGGCGTCGGCGTTCATGTTCGTGCTCGGGCTCGGCCTCGGCTCCGTGATGCAGGTGCTGGTGCTGGCGGTACAGAACGCGGTCGACTACTCAGATCTCGGCGTCGCGACCTCGGGCGCAACGCTGTTCAGGTCGATCGGCGGATCGGTCGGCACGGCGGTGCTGGGTTCGATCTTCAGCAATCGGCTCAGCTCGGAGCTATCCGCCTCGCTTCCCCCAGCTGCCAAGCACGCGCTCGGCAGCGGCGGCAGCGTGACGCTCAACACCGCGAAGCTGGCCAAGCTGCCGCCCGCGATCCACACCGTCTACATCACCGCGTTCACGAACGCACTCAACACCGTGTTCGTGGTCGCCGCCGCGATCGCCGCGGCCGCGTTCGTGCTCAGCCTGTTCCTCGAGCAGCGTCCGCTGCGCGAGAGCATCGCCGCCGGTAGCGGGATCGGCGAGAGCTTCGCGGTGCCGAAGCACACCGCCTCGCTGGGCGAAGCCGCCCGGGCGCTGACTGCACTGATCGGCCGCGACGAGCGCCGGCGGCTGGTCGAGCGGCTCGCCGAGCGGGCCGGGGTCGACCTGTCGGCCGCCGCATGCTGGCTGGTGGTGCGCCTCGACGAGCATTCCGACGCCGACATCCCGGCGCTTTGCGCCGACTTCGACATCCCGGCCGAGGTCGGCGAGCGCGCGCTGCGCGAGCTCGAGGATCGGGGGCTGATCACGATCGACGACGGCGCCCTGACCGTGACGCCTGCGGGCACCGAGATCGCGCAGCGCCTGATTGCGGAGCGGCGCGCGAGCCTCGCCCGCCGCTGCGAGGGATGGTCGCCGGAGCAGAACGCCGAGCTCGACGGGCTGCTCACCGAGCTCGCGCACGAGCTCGTCCGCAACCCCGCGCCCGAGGTCGCTGTCCCCGCCTGAGAGCGTCAGCGCGAGGCCGAGCGTCGCGCCGCCGGCCGGGCGCCGCACAAGTCGGCCTCGATCGCCGCCGCGGCTCGCAACGTGAGCGGCAGGAAGTCGCGCCGCAGCGCGGTCATCGTTCCGCGGCTCGCGTGGACCGACACGTTGAGCGCCGCGATCACCTCGCCGGAGACGTCGTGGATCGGGACCGCGAGCGAGCGCAGCCCCTCCTCCAGCTCCTGGTCAGTCGCCGCGTAACCCTGCTTTCGGACCTTGGCGAGTACCGACCGCAGCGCCTCGACGTTCGTGACCGTGTGTGGCGACAGCGGCTCGAACACTATCTGTGGCAGGCGTCGCTCGAGCTCGTCGTCGGGGAGGTTGGCCAGCAGCACGCGGCCCATCGATGTCGCGTAAGCCGGCAGCCTGGTCCCGACCGACAGCGTGATGCTCATGATCCGTCGCGTCGGCACGCGCACGACATAGACGATCTCGGTCCCGTCGAGCACGGAGATCGACGACGACTCGTTGACGTTCGCCACCAGCTCCTCCATGTGCGGCTCGGCAACCTCGGGCAGCGTCAGGCCCGACAGGTACGCGTAGCCGAGCTCGAGCACGCGCGGCGTCAGCCGGAACTTGCCGTCCGACGAGCTGACGTATCCGAGCTCGACGAGCGTCAGCAGAAAGCGCCTCGCCGCCGCTCGGGTCAGTCCGGCGGACCGCGCTACCTCGCTGAGGCCGAGGTCGCGGTGCTCGGCGTCGAATGCACGGATGACCGCGAGCCCCCGCTCGAGCGACTGCACGAAATTTGCGTTGCGCGGACGATCCCCGCTCGATCCGCTCGTGATCCCGTCCTCCTCCGTTCGACATGCGCACAGTACCTGAGCGCCGGGTGAACGAGCGTGCAGTCCCTGTCAGTCCTCCCGGGAGATGATTCTCGACCCCTGAGCCCGCCCGCTGGTCAGGAAGCTGATCGACCAGCGCAGCAGCACGACGAGCCGATTCTGGAAGCCGATCAGGTACCAGATGTGGACGAGAAGCCAGATGACCCAGGCCGGCAGGCCGCTGAGCCGGAGCAGCGGCAGGTCGGCGACCGCGCTGCCACGGCCGATCGTCGCCAGGTTGCCCTTGTCGAGGTATTTGAACGGCCGCGTCTCCTTGCCGGCGAGACGGTCGGTGATCACGCGAGCGGCGTAGGCGCCCTGCTGGATCGCGACCGGGGCGACACCGGGCAGCGGGACGACGCCGCCGACGCCGTCGCTGACGCGCACCATGTCGCCTAGCACGATCACCTCGGGGTGGCCGGGCAGCGTCAGATCGCGACCTACGGTCACCCGTCCCGCCTTGTCGACGTCCGCGTGCGCCAGCTCGCCGAGCCGCCCGGCGAGCCGCGACGCCCGTACTCCGGCCGCCCAGATCACGGTTCGCGCTCGCACCCGCTGGGCCTCGCCGTCGGGCCCCTGCAGCGAGACGCCGTCGCGGTCGATGTCGACCACGGTCCGCTTGAGGGTCGGCGTCACGCCGAGCTTCTCGAGCCCGCGGCTTGCCTTTTTCGACAGCGACGGCGGGAAAGTGGTCAGGATCCGGTCCGCGGTCTCGACGAGCAAGATCCGCGCGTCGCTCGGGTCGATCTTCTTGAAATGGTGCTGGAGCGTCGCGCGCGCCAGTTCGGCGATCTGTCCCGCGATCTCGACCCCGGTCGGACCAGCGCCGACGATCACGAACGTCAGCTCGGCCCGGCAGTCCGCTGGGTCGGTTGTGGCCTCAGCCCGCTCGAACGCATCGAGCACGCGGGAGCGCACCGCGATCGCGCTCTCGAGCGACTTGACCTCGCCGGCCACCTCGCGCCACTCATCGTGTCCGAAATACGAGTAGCTCGACCCGGCCGCCACGACCAGCGTGTCGTATTCGATCTCCGACGGCGCCCCGTGGCGCTCGTCCGTCGCCAGCAGCACCTTGCGCGCGCTGAGGTCGAAGCCCGTCACCTCCTCCAGCAGCACGACGACGTGTGGATAGGAGCCGAACAGCGCCCGCAGCGGATAGGTGACATCGCTTGGCGACAGTGCCCCGGTCGCGACCTGGTAGGTGAGCGGTTGGAACAGGTGGAAGTTGCGCCGATCGATCAACGTCACGCTGACAGGCGCGCGCTTGAGGTGCTTGACGACCTGCATGCCGCCGAATCCGCCGCCGATCACGACCACCCGATGTTCTCCGCTTGCCTGCATGTCAGCCACGTTAGATGCCCGCGCCCGCAGGCGCTTTGCCGATCGCTGTCAAGATGGGCCGATGCTCGTGATCCGCCGCGACGGCAGGCTCGTGCTCGTCACCCAGCCCGAGCACGCGGCGGTCGCCGGAACTCTCGCCCGTCACTGGGGCAGCCGGCAGTTCACAACACCGGTCGCTCACGAGGCATTGATCTGTGCCGCCGAGCATCACGACGACGGCTGGTTCGAGCTCGACGGCAGGCCGATGTTCAACCACGAACAGCAGCGGCCCGCCCACTTCATCGAGCTGCCGCTGACCGATACGGCGGCCCCGTATGCCCGCGGCGTCGAGTCCGTCTACGAGCGCGACCAGCACGCCGGGGTGCTGGTTTCGATGCACTTCAGCGGCTTCTACACGAGCCGCTGGGGCGTCGATGGCGGTCCCCCGTCGGACAACCCGCTGGCGCTCGACGTGGTCGCGACCCAGGAGGCGCGCTGGATGCGAGCGCTGCGCGACGTCTGGGGCTACCGGGGACGGCGCAGCGAATTCGACGCCAACAACTGGCACGCGTACGAGATCCTGCAGGCGGTCGATCTGATGTCGCTCGCGCTCTGCCTGATGGACGTCGAGCGGCCGAGCGCCGAGCATCCTGTTGACGTCGCGAACTCGCTGGCGAGCATCGACCAGGTGGCTGGACCTCGGCTGATCACCGGCGTGCCAGGGGCGCCCGGTGGCCCCTACGCGACACTGCAGCTGACCGTCACCGCGCCGGGGGCGGTGCAGGTCGAGCCGTTTCCGTTCGCCGAGCCCGAGCTCGAGCTGCTGATCGCGGTCCGCGAGCTCGAAGATCGGCGCTACGCCGGGCCCGACGAGGCCGCAGATGCCTTCCGCGCCGCCGCAGTCCGCGAGCTTTCAGTCACGATCACGCCACGGCGCTGAGCAGCGGCGCGAGCACGCCGATCACCAGCCGAGGCGTGTTTCGGTCTACTGCGAAACGTCGCCGCTGCGGACGCACAGCGTTCCGCCCGGGCCCTTGATCCGGATGCGGAGCGTCGGCGCACCCGGCACGGGCGCTGCGCTTGGCGATTCGACCACCTGGCTGGCGAACATCCCACCGCCGTCCACATTGACCGTGATCCCCTCCGGAACGATCAGCGTGACGGTCCCGAACAGGTTGTAGATCTCCATTTCGACGACGTCGCCGTGCAGCTTCGCGTGACGAAGGTCGAGATGGACCGTGCTGAAGATCGACCGGAACTCCGATCGCTCGCCGAGTTCCCACGGCCCGCGGCGAACGAGCTTGGAGAAGATCACCCGATGGCTGAGCGTCGTACTCAGCGCCGACGGCGTCGCCTGTGACGGCAGGTCGGCGATCTGCGCCTCGAGGTCGTGCTCCGTGCGCGCCAGCTGCACGGCGCCGACGCGGTCCGAGAACTCCTCGAGCGTCAGCCGCCCGTCGACGACCGCGTCGCGCAGCAATGTGATCCCGCGCTCCCGGTCGGCGTCGCCGACGAGCAGCGCCGGCTTATTCTCCTCGGTCACGAGTCAACGGTAGCGAGGCGACCGCCTCAGCGGCCGACCAGCTGCTCGCTGCGCCGCCACAGCTCGGCACGTGCGTCTGCGTCGTAGGCCTGCGGATTTGCCTGCGCTTCACGCGTGCGGTCGAAGAACTTGCCGGTCGTGCCCGCGAGTTGCGGATCGGAGACCAGGCGGTGGGTCGCCTCAACCCCAGTCTCGAGCGTGTCGCGGCTCTGGCGTCCGCCGCTGAGCACGATCTTCGTCGGCATGAAGGTCGCCGGATGCAGGCTGTTGACGGTCACCCGATCGGCCGGGAGGCGGGCCGCAAGCTCGAACCCGGACATGATCTGCGCGAGCTTGCTCTGCCAATAGGCGCGCTGGCCGTCGTAGTCGCGCTCCAACATCAGATCGTCGAATTCCAGCTTCTGCTGACCGATCGAGGCGACGTTGATGATCCTCGCCGGAGCCGAGGCTCGCAGCAGCTCCAGCAACTCGAGCGTCAGCAGAAAGCCGGCCAGGTAGTTGACCGCGAACCGCAGCTCGTACCCATCGGCGCTGAGCTGGCGCTCGATGGAGTCGGGCAAACCAGAGCCGATCCCCGCGTTGCTCACCAGCACGTCGAGCCGGTCCGTCGAGCGCTTGACGCCCTCCGCCAACTCCCGCACCTGGCGCAGTTCGGCGAGATCGGCCGTCACCGTCAGGGGCGCCGGCGCGGTCCCGTCGAGCTCAGCCGCGGTCCGATCGAGCTTGCCCTGGTCGCGGCCGTGAAGGATCAATGACGCGCCCTCGCCAGCGAGCCGGGTCGCCAGCCCCTTGCCGAGCCCGTCTGTGGCGCCCGTGATCAGGATTGTCGCGCTGTCCGGCATCCGTTGCTGACTACCCCGGGCGGCGCGGCGATCACGCTATGCGGCGTCTCGCGCCGCCTGGCGGGCAGCGATCCGGTCGTAGTTGAGCCGCATCAGCGTGATCACGTCATCGACGTCGGCCTGATCCTCGATCCTGCGCGCACCCGGACCGACGCGACCCGGGAACACCGGATGGTCCGTGATCCGGCCATCTGCCGACAGCTCGACCCAGACGTCCTTCGGGAACACGAAGTGGGCCGCGTGGTCGCCATGCAGGTGGCCGATCTCGCGACGCCCGACCGTGAATGCCCACTCGCCACGCCGGCCATAGCCTGCCTCGACCCCGGGCCACGAGGTCACTTTGTCGGTGATCTGCTGACTTGCCGATCTCATCTGAACGCTCCAATCACTCGTACCACCACGATGTCACGGTAGGTCGAGCGCCGCCCGATTGCCATCGGCAATTGGTCCTAGGTCCGGTTAAGAGGACCCATTCAGCCGCCCGACCGACCGGGTGTGATCCAATCCACGTGTGGAAATCGACGAGGCACACGAGCTGTGGGAGCCGGCAGGCGTGTACTGCAACACCGCGAGCTACGGCCTCCCGCCGCGGCCGGCGTGGGATGCACTGCAGGCGGCGCTCGCCGAGTGGTACGGGGGCCGCACGAGCTGGGAGCACTGGGGCGAAAGCACTGAGCGCGCCCGTGAGGCCTTCGCCCGCCTCGTCGGCGTCGAGCCCACCCGGGTAGCGGTCGGCTCGACCGTCTCAGAGCTCGTCGGGTCAGTCGTGACCGGGTTGCCCGACGGCGCCCGCGTGGTCGTCCCCGAGGTCGAGTTCACCTCGACGCTGTTTCCGCTGCTCGTCCAGCAGCGCTTCGACGTCCGCCTCGTGCCGCAGTCGCGCCTGGCCGACGCGGTTTCCGAGGGCGCCGACGCGATCGCCTTCAGCGCCGTGCAGATGAGCAGCGGCGAGGTCGCTGACCTCGATGCGATCGTCGCCGCCTCGGACAGCGCAAATGCGATCAAGATCTGCGACGCGACCCAGGCGGTCGGCTGGCTGCCGATCGACGCCGCCCAGTTCGACGCCGTGGTCTGCACCGCCTACAAATGGCTGGCGTCGCCGCGCGGTAGCGCGTTTCTCGCTCTCTCGGACCGGATGCTGGAGCGGGGAGTGCCGCACAGCGCCGGTTGGTATGCCGGTGCCGACGTGCACCAGAGCTACTTCGGCCCGCCGCTCCGGCTCGCGTCCGACGCGCGCCGTTTCGATCTCTCACCGGCGTGGTTCTCGTGGGTTCCGACCGCGCCCGCGCTGGAGCTGATCGAGCAGATCGGGGTCCAGCGGATCCACCAGCACGACCTCGCGCTCGCGAACCGGTTCCGGGTCGGAGTCGGGCTCGAGCCGGGCGACAGCGCGATCGTTTGCGCCGACCTGCCGGGTGCGGACGAGCGCTTGGCGCAGGCGAACATCATCGCCGCCGTGCGCGGCGGGCTGCTGCGCACGTCCTGGCACGTGTACAACACCGAGGCCGACGTCGACCGCGTGCTTGACGTGGTCGCCGACACTCGGATCGGAATCGGGCGCAACTGATGAAGCGATCGACCGACGGGGCCAAGCTCGCCACCCAGCGGTTGTGGTGACGCCATCGATGGACGATCTGGTGGCGCTGATCCCGTTCGCTGCAACGGTCGGGATCGAGTTCGACAGCGCCATGCCGGACGAGGTGCGGGGACGATTGGCGTGGTCACCGCAGCGCTGCACCGCGGCCGGGATCATGCACGGCGGCGCACTGATGACGCTCGCGGACACGCTCGGTGGAGCGTGCGCGTACCTGAACCTTCCACCGGGCGCCCATACCGCCACGATCTCCTCGACCACCTCATTCCTGCGAGCGGTGCGCGACGGTGAGGTGGCGGGCATCGCGCGGCCGCTGCACACCGGGCGTGCCGTGATCGTCGTCCAGACCGATCTCCACGACGACGACGGCCGGCGGGTTGCGCAGGTCACACAGGCTCAGGCCGTGATCCAGCGATGATCGTCCGCCGCCTGCGCGAGCAGGACCTTGACCGCTGGCGCGAGCTATGGAACGGCTACCTGTCGTTCTACCGCGAGGAGCTCGAGGAAGCCGTCACCGCGAGGACTTTTGAGCGCCTGTGCGATGGCGAACACGGGATGCTGGGGCTGGTCGCGGTCGATGCCGACGACCAACCGGTTGGGCTCGCGCACCTCGTTTTTCATCCGACCACCTGGAGCACCGCTCCGTCCTGCTACCTCGAGGACCTGTTCGTCGCTCGCAGCCAGCGTGGTGGCAACGTCGCGCGAACGCTGTTCGACGCGATCTACGCAACCGCAAAGGAGCACGGATGCGATCGTGTCTACTGGCACACCCAGCAGTTCAACGCGCCCGCGCGCTCTCTGTACGACACCGTCGGCCAGCTTCGGTCGTTCGTCGTGTACGAGCACGATCTGACGCCGTAATACGCTACGCGCGCCGATGATCGGGGACGTTCTCTGGACACCGCGCGCCGACATGCGCCAGACGACCGAGGTCGGCCGCTTCATGAGCTGGCTGGACGAGCGGCGCGGGCTGGCGTTCGCGTGCTACGACGAACTTCAGCGCTGGTCAGTCGACGACCTCGAGGGCTTCTGGAGCGCGATCTGGGAGTTCTACGGGATCCACGCGCATGCTCCCTACACCCGGGTGCTGGCCGACGCGACGATGCCCGGCGCGCGCTGGTTCACCGGCGCGCGCCTCAACTACGCCGAGCACCTCGTCGGTCTCGACGAGGATTGGGACCGGACCGCGATCGTCGCGCAATCGCAGACTCGGCCGCCGTTCGAGCTGACCTTCGGGGAGCTGCGGGAGCTCGCCGGGCGCGTCCGCGGCGGTCTGCAGAGGCTCGGGGTCGGTCCGGGTGATCGCGTCGTCGCCTATCTGCCGAACATTCCCGAAACGCTGGCGGCGTTCATCGCCACCGCCAGCCTCGGCGCTGTCTGGGCGACGTGCGCGCCGGAGTTCGGTCCCCGCAGTGTCGTCGACCGGTTCGCGCAGATCGAGCCGAGGCTGATGTTCGCGGTCGGCGGCTACGGATACCGGGACCGCTATGTCGACCGGCGCGACGAGGCCGCTGCGATCCGCGCCGCGCTGCCGTCGCTCGAGCATGTCGTCTGGGTCCCATACGGCGACGCGGAGCTGCCCGATGCGATCGGCTGGGAGGAGCTGATCAGCGAGCCGACGCCATTGGAGTTCGAGCCGGTCGCGTTCGACCACCCGCTCTACGTGCTGTTCTCCTCGGGCACCACCGGGCTGCCGAAGGCGATCGTCCACGGCCACGGCGGCCAGCTGCTCGAGCACCACAAGAACCAGGGGCTCGGTTGGGACCTGAAACCCGGCGGACGCCTGCAGTGGTTCTCGACGACCGCCTGGATGATGTGGAACGCGCTTATCTCGGCGCTGCTCCTGCGCTCGTCGATCGTGATGCTCGACGGCGATCCAGCGTGGCCGGACCTGATGCAACAGTGGCGGCTGGCCGAAGTCAACCGCCCGACGGTGATGGGTGTCGCGCCTCCGTACCTGATGGCATGCCGCAAGGCCGGCCTTCAGATCGGGCGCGACTGCGACCTGAGCTCGATCCGCGCACTGTGCACCGCCGGGTCGCCGCTACCGCCTGAGGGCTACCAGTACGTGTACGAGCAGCTGCGCGACGACGTCGTGCTGATCAATGGCTCCGGTGGCACCGATGTCTGCACCGGGATTGTCTCCGGGTCGTTCGCGCAGCCGGTATACGAGGGCGAGATCTCCGGGCGCTGCCTCGGCGTCGACGCGCACGCGTTCGATCCGTCCGGCGCAGAGGTGGTCGACGAGCTCGGCGAGCTGGTGATCACCAAGCCGATGCCATCGATGCCGGTCGCGCTGTGGGGCGACGTCGACGGTGAGCGCTACCGGGCGTCGTACTTCGACCTGTACCCGGGCATCTGGCGTCAGGGCGACTGGATCCGCTTCACCCAGCGCGGCACCTGCGTGCTGACCGGCCGCTCGGACGCGACCTTGAACCGCGGTGGCGTGCGGCTCGGGACCGGCGAGTTCTACGCACTCGTCGAGGAGTTCGAAGAGGTCGCGGATTCGCTCGTCGTGCACCTCGAGGACCCGGGCGGCGGCGCCGGGGAGCTGCTCCTGTTCCTGGTCGCCGCGCCCGGCGCGTCGATCGACGACGACGTCATGCAGCGGATCGCGGCGGCTCTGCGGCGCGAGCTGTCGCCCCGTCACGTGCCCGACAGGATCGTCGGTGTTCCGGCGATCCCAAGGACGCTGACCGGCAAGAAGCTCGAGGCCCCGGTGAAGCGGATCCTGCGCGGCGAGCGCGCCGACAAGGTCGCCAGCCGAGGCTCGCTGGCCGACCCCGCGGCGCTGGACGCATTCATTGCGATCGGACGCGAGCGATCGGCCGCGGGCGCTCCATTAGGATGACGCGATGGCTCTAGCCGACGCGCCCGTGTCGCAGCCGGGGCGTGAGGTGTGGCGGATCCGGGGTGGCGACACCGCCGCGCGGATGCGCTCCTGGTCGGAGATCCTCGCGGCCACGCACCTCGCGTTCGACGTGCGCGCGACGCCGCGCACCCCGGCACGCTTCCAGGGGGCTGTGACGCGTCGCGCGATCGGCGATCTGATGCTCGTCGACTGCGCCGCCTCGCCGTTTCTCGGCAACCGCAACCAGGCCGTGATGGAGGGGCGCGCGGCGACGACGAACGAGGAGGTGTTCGGCTTCCAGTTCGTCTGCAAGGGGGTCGAGCTGGTCCGTGAGGGTGACCGCGAGCTGGCGCTCACGGCGGGCGACGTCGTGCTGTGGGACGGCATGCTGCCGACCGAGGTCGAGATCGTCGAGTCGTTCTACAAGCGCACGCTGCTGTTCCCGCGCGCGCAGGTGCTGGCGCTTTGCCCGCGGCTGGCCGACGTGACCGCGCTGCCGTCGCTGCGCGGAAGCGTCCCGGCGCGGCTGCTGGTCCGCTACATGAACGCGCTCGCGCTCGAATCTCCGCAGCTCGACCCGGCCGCCGCCGCGGCCGCGGCCAACGCCGCGCTCGAGCTTCTGCGAGCGGCGATCGAGCCCCATCTCCCGACCGGCCGCGCATCCGTCCGGGCGGCGATGCGAGCCGAGATCGCGCGCTACGTCCGGACCCATCTGCAGGACCCGGCGCTCGGGCCGGCGTCGATCGCCCACGCCTATGCGATGTCCGTTCGTGCCCTGCACGCGCTGTTCGAGGACGTCGACGCATCGGTCGCGGGGCTGGTCCGCACGGAGCGACTCTGTCGCTGTCTCGAGGATCTGCAGCGGCCCAACGGCGGCTCGGTCACCGACATCGCGTTCCGGTGGGGCTTCTGCGACGCGGCCCATTTCTCGCGCGTGTTCAAGCGCGAGTACGGGGCGACCCCGAGCGAGGTCCGTCAGGCCGCGCTCGCCGCCAACGACTGATCAATCGCGCGGCCGGCGGTCGACGACCCGCACGGCCTTGCCCTCACTGCGCGGCACGGTCCCGCGCTCGAGCACCGCGACCGCGATCCGCAGTCCCGTGTGCTCGCGTAGCAGCACCTCGATCTGCCCGCGCAGCCGCTCCGAGTTGCCGCTGTCGAGCGGCTCGCATTCGAGCCTTAGCTCATCCATCGCGCCGGTCCGCTCGACGATCAGCCGGTAGTGCGGGGCGGCGCCCTCGACACTCAACAGCGCGAACTCGACCTGCGACGGATAGAGGTTGACGCCGCGGACGATCAGCATGTCGTCGTGACGGCCGCGCAGCCCAGCGATTCGGACCGTCGTGCGCCCACACGCGCACGGCTCGACGATCAGGCGCCCGATGTCGCCGGTGCGGTAGCGGATCAGCGGCAGCGCCTCCTTGGTCAGCGTCGTGAACACGAGCTCGCCTTCGACGCCGGGCGACAACGTCGTGCCGTCGGCGGGATCGACGACCTCGACGAGGAAGTGGTCCTCCTGGACGTGAAGCCCATCGCGGACGAGAAGGCACTCGGCCGCGACACCCGGCCCGCACATCTCCGACAGGCCGTAGAAATTGACCGCCGCCAGGCCGAGCTCGCGCTCGATCTCGACGCGCATCGGCTCACTCCACGGCTCCCCGCCAAATAGCCCCAGCGCCAGCGGCAGCGTCGTCGGGTCGACCCCTGCCTCGCTCAGCGCCTGGGCGATCACGAGCGCGTATGACGGCGTCGCGACCAGCACCTCTGCCTGCAGGTCCGACAGCAGCATCGCCTGACGGGTGGTGAAGCCGCCCGACACCGGCACGACCGTGGCGCCGAGTCGCTCGCCCCCCTGATGGAAGCCGAGCCCGCCCGTGAACAGGCCGTAGCCGTTGGCGTTGTGGATCGTCATCCCCGGCCGCACGCCGGCCATCGTCATGCAGCGCGCCATCAGCTCCGTCCACGTGTCGAGATCGGCTCGCGTGTAGGCGACGACGGTCGGCTTGCCGTGCGTGCCGCTCGACGCGTGGAGCCGCACCAGCTCGGGGCGCGGCACGGCCAGCAGCCCGAACGGATACGCGGCCCGCAGGTCGGCCTTGGTCATGAACGGCACGCCGGCCAGGTCGGCCAGCGACCGCAGCTCGTCGGGCGCTGTCACGCCTGCCTGGGCTAACCGCGAGGCGCCGACCGGCTGACGGCCCAAAACCCGCGCGACCGTCTCGCGTACGCGCTGCAGTTGCAGTTCGCGCAGCTGCTCGCGCGGCAGCGTCTCGACCGGATCCCGGACCGGGATCTCAGACGCTTCTGCGGGCGGCATCCCAGTGCTGCTCGAGGTTCGCGACCAGCGCCGGACTCAGGTGACAGTAGGCCTGCTCGCGGGCATACGTAGCCATGTACTCGCGGAACATGTCGAGCGGCTCCTGCCCGACGCGCAGTGCCCGACGGTTGGCGGCGGCGTTGATCAGTCCCGAACTCGTGAGCGCCTCGACCCGGGCCTCGAGCGCCGAGTCCATCTCACCCGGCTCGACAACTTGATCAACTATGAAGTCGGTGTCGGGCTCGCCGGCGGTCCATTCGCGCCCGGACAGGATCGCCTGCCGCGCGGCACGGTCGCCGACCGACCGCGGTAGACGCAGGTTGGACGCGCCCGGGATGATCCCCTCCTTGCGCGCCGGTAGGTACAGCCGCGAGCCGCGGACCGCGATCACGTGGTCGACGACGTGGAGCAGCTGGCAGGCACCGCCGATCGCATAACGCTCTACCGCCGCAACCCACAGCTTCTCGGTCGTCCCGTCCTCGGTCTCGAGCCCGCGGTAGAGCTTGCTCACGTAGCCGAGGTCGCGGATCAGATAGAAGAGAAAGTCGATCTTGCCCTGATACAGCAATGTCAGGTTGATCCCCGCTCCGAAGATCCGCTCGCCCGCATAACGTGGGTGGTCGACGACCGCGCCGCGAAGGATCCCAACCTCGACCGCGGGATCCAGCAGCGCCAGGTCGACGGCCGACTCCGTGGGCCCGAGCGTCGCGTCGTCCTCGGCGTTGAGATGGCGCTGGTTTCGCAATTCGACCACCGCCGCGCGCCCCTCTCTGGTGACTGTCGCATGGCCGAGGTCCGCGACGCCGCGTGCCTGGAACTCGGCCAGCAGCCCGAGCGCGCGCGGCGTCGGAGCGAGCATCGAGTTGACCAGGTGGCGTCCGGTGCGCGGCAGTCCCAGCACATGGCCGACGAGCAGCCCTTGCGCAAGCTCAAGCCCATGCTTGTCGGCCAGCGGGCGGGCGCGCTCCGCCTCCATCTCGGATCTGCTCGGGACCAGGCCGGGGACCAGCGCGGCCGCGTCGTAGGCGAGCTGCTCGACGCGGATCGGCTTCGCGCCGCCGTCCGTCAGCTGGTCGTACAGCGCCTCCACGTGGACCGCCAGAAACGAGTCGCGGGCGGCGGTCAGGGCGCTCGCGAGCTCGCGCGAAGCCGCGCGATCGCCCTCGCCGTCACCCAGCAGCCGCTCGCCGAGCGCCTGACCGCGTACCAAAAAGCCGCTCAGCGCCGCCGCTGCCGCCTCGAACGAGTCAGGCGTCAGGCCGCCGGCCAGCGCCCACTCCTCGACTTCGCTTTTTGGGAGGCCGGCGCGGGTGAGCGTGTTGGTCGGAAGCTCTCGCATGCTGGGAGGATAAGCTCGCGCCGATCGGAGCTGGTCCCTGCTCTCACCGTGCGCCCGCTGCCAAACAGTGCTGCGCGCACTGGCTGGCAGGTAGGTTCCGGCCTGGATAGATTCGCGCGCGCCCCGCGCGCTCAGGCAAGCAACTGGAGGTTCGGATCGCATGGCCAATGTAGTCGGACAGAGGGTTCGCCGCCGCGAGGACCCGCGCTTTTTGACCGGCAAGGGCAGCTACGTCGACGACCAGCGAACCCCGGGCGCGCTGCACGTCCAGTTCGTTCGCTCCTACGAGGCCCACGCCCGGATCGTCGGGATCGACACCTCCGAGGCGCTCGCAGTGCCCGGCACGCACGTGTTCACCGCCGGCGACACCGACCTGACGGTCAGCGCACCGCCGCCATTCATCCCGATCGACCCGCAGCTGTTCCGCCCGTTCATCGCCTCCGAGAAGGTCCGCTTCGTCGGCGACATCGTCGCGGTCGTGCTGGGTGAGACCCGCGGCAGCGTGGCTGATGCCGCCGAGCTGGTGGCGGTCGACTACGACTCGCTGCCCGCCGTCACGGACACGCGCGAGGCAGTGCGCGACGAGGTGTTGCTGTTCGACAGCTTCGGCTCGAACACCGCCGTGCACATCACCCCGCCAGAGCCCGACCCGAACCTGTTCGACGGCTGCGAGGTCGTGATCTCGGGCACCATGGAGAGCCAACGCATCTCGGCCCTGCCGATCGAACCGCGGGCGACGGTCGCACAGTTCGGCGACGACAGCCGTCTGACGATCTGGCTCTCGACCCAGACGCCGCACACCGACAAGATGGTGCTCGGGCTGGTCCTCGGGCTTGAGCCCGATCAGGTCCACGTGATCGCGCCGGACGTCGGCGGCGGGTTCGGCGGCAAGGGTCTGTCGGTCGAGGACATCATCTGCGGCTGGCTGGCGCGCGCGACCAAACGGACCGTCCGCTGGACCGAGACCCGCAGTGAGAACCTGGTCGCGATGCACCAGGGCCGCGCACAGTGGATCGACTTCGAGCTCGGCGCCGACCGCGACGGCGTTGTCCAGGCGCTCCGGATCAAGCTGCTCCAGGACGCCGGTGCCTACCCGGGGTTTGGCGCCTTCCTCCCGAGCCTGACGGCGCTGATGGCCAGCGGCGTCTACTCGATCCCCAAGATCGAGACCGAGATCGTGTCGGTCGTGACCAACACGACGCCGACCGGGCCGGTGCGCGGCGCCGGTCGGCCGGAGGCGACGCAGATGATCGAGCGGGCGATGGATCTGCTTGCGGTCGAGCTCGGGCTCGACCCGGCGGAGGTACGCCGGCGCAACTTCATCGCGCGTGACGCGTTCCCGGTCCAGACCGCGTCCGGCGCCCACTACGACGTCGGTGACTACGAGGGTGCGCTCGATCTCGTGCTCCAGCACTCCGGCTACGAGGAGCTGCGCCGTGAGCAGGAGCAGCGCCGCGAGAGCGGCTCGACGCTCCAGCTCGGGCTCGGCCTCAGCACGTACGTCGAGATCACCAACGGGATCAGCGAGACCGAGTACGGAGCCGTGGCGGTCAACCCCGCCGGCGAGGCGATCGTCCGCACCGGCTCCTTCTCGCAGGGCCAGGGCCACGAGACGACCTTCGCGCAGATCGTCTCCGACCGGCTCGGGATCCCGGTCGAGAAGATCACAGTGCTCAAGGGCGACACGGACACGGTTCCGCGCGGCACCGGCACATACGGCTCCAAGTCAACCCAGATCGGCGGCGCCGCGGCCGGCAAGGCCTCGGAGGCGCTGGTCGACAAGGCCAGGGAGCTGGCGGCCAATGAGCTCGAGGCCAGCCCCGAGGACATGGTCCTCGACCTCGACCGCGGCAGCTTCCACGTGACCGGCGCGCCGGAGCCCGCGCTCGCGTGGGCCGAGCTAGCCGGCCGGCTGGACGAGGACGGCCGGCTCGACGAGCTGAGCGTCGAGGCCGACTTCGAGCCCTCCCAGCCGACGTTCCCGTTCGGCGCGCACGTCGCGGTCGTCGAGGTCGACACCGAGACCGGCGCGGTGCACCTGAGACGAATGGTCGCGGTCGACGACGCGGGCACGATCATCAACCCCCTGGTCGCCGAGGGACAGGTCCACGGCGGCGTCGCCGCCGGGATCGCGCAGGCGCTGTTCGAGGAGCTGCGCTACGACGATCAGGGCAATCCCCAGAACGCCAATCTGGTCACATACGCGATTCCCGCTCCGCCCGAGCTGCCGATGTTCGACGTAATCGAGATGCAGACGCCGACGCCGATCAACCCGCTCGGCGCCAAGGGGATCGGCGAGTCCGGCACGATCGGGGCCACGCCGGCCGTTCAGAGTGCCGTGATCGACGCGCTCTCCCACCTCGGCGTGCGCCACATCGACATGCCGTGCAACGGGCAGCGCGTCTGGCAGGCTATCCAGGACGCGGCTGCGAGCTAATTGCGCTAATCCGCGGTGGTTGGTCGGGCTGCTCGCATCTGTCTTGGAACGTTAAGCACCGCATAGGTGTAGACCGTTCCAAGGCCCATGTCCTGAGCTCCGACGGCCACGCCGGTCCCGCCTAGAGCCAGCGCAACAGATCCGACACGCGGTCGACAACCACGTCCGGCCGCCGGCGCTCGGACACCTGCGCCAGGTCGATTGCAGCGCTGATCCCACTGCGGACCAGGACCGTCGTCGATCCACCCAGCTTCCCGAGCGCGACGTCCATCCCGAGGTCATCGCCGATCACCGCCAGCTCGCGCGTCGGGACACCGAGTCGCGCCCGCAGCGCAGCGACCGCGGGCCGCGACGGCTTACCGAGCACCCGCGGACGGACCCCGCCGACCTTCGCGATCGCGGCCGTGATCATCGCGCCGCGGCTGAAGATCATGCCGTTGGCGCCCGCGTAGCCGGCCACGTAGCTGCTGGTGAACAGCGGCGCGCCGCGGCGGACCGCTCTCGCGGCACGCTCGATCTTGGTCAGCTCGACCTCGTCCTGATGGGCGACGAAGACGACCTCCGCGTTGTCTCCGTCGGCGAGCGGCACGCCGGCCGCCGCCATGTGCTCGCTAACCGGGTCGGACGCGAACAGCAGCGCCGGCCGGTCGGGGTGATGGCGGCACAGGAACGCGACCGCGCTGTCGATCGGCAGCAGTACCTCCTCGTCTGCGACCGGCAGCCCGTCGGCGCGCAGCCCAGCGGCGACCGTGGCTGCCGGCGCGTGGCTCGCGTTGGTGAACAGCACCAGCCTGCGATCGCTGGCGCGGATCCGTTCCAGGACGTCGACGGCGCCGGGTTGCGGCACGCCGCGGCCGTCGGGGCCGCGATGAAGCAGCGTCCCGTCGACGTCGAACATGAAGGCGCGGGCGGCGTCAAGCACGGCGCCACACGATCCGGTCGTCGCCAGCCGCAACCTCGACGGTGGTCAGCTCCGGACGGCGCTCGAGCTCGGCCAGCAGCACGACGATCGGCGATCGGTGCCCATCGGCGGGCGACGCGGGCCGGCCGCGGTCGTCGCGCGCCGCGGCGATCGCGTCGACCTGCTCCTCGGGCATCGTCAGCCGCAGTAGCAGCTCCTCCTCGGAGATCCGCTGCCCGAACCGCTCCCGGGCGCCCTCGAGGCTCAGCGGCTCGAGCCCGGCGAGGCTCTTGGCCTGCGGCCGCGCGAGCACGCGGTCGGCGATCTGCTGGTCGACCGGCGCCGGCGGCTCGCCATAGTGGCCAAGGAAATAGCGCACGGTCTCATCGGACACGTTCGCCCAGCGGGCGCCGTCGATCACGTTACGCGCCGCTTGGCTGGCGATGAACTGCGACACGGGCGTGACGATGATCGGGTAACCCATCTCGGCGCGGACGCGCGTGACCTCGTCGAGCACCGCATCGAACAGCTCCGGCCGCCTCAGCTCCTCGAGCATCCTGCGGGTGGTCGTCACCATCCCGCCCGGCAGCTGGTGGCGGTAGTACGCGGCGTCGAACTCCTGCGCGGCGCCGGGCTCGAGACCCTTGTCGATCGCGAGCTGGTCGAAGTACGCAGACACCAACGCCTGCTGATCGAGGTCGAGCGGATGCTCGTAACCCGACGCCTCCAGGTTGCGGGCCGTCGCCAGCACATCTGGCTGCGAGGTCCCGCGCGACAGCGCCCCCGACGCGGTGTGCACGACGCCGAACCCGGCGCGGACGCCCTCGACGTAAACGTACGGCGCCAGCCCGATCGTGCAGTGGCTGTGCAGCTCGATCGGGCGCTCGCCGGCCGCGGCCATGAAGGCGGGCGCGAGCTCGCGAACCGCGTCGGCGGTCAGCAGTCCGCCCGGGTCCTTGAGGTACAGCCGATCCATGTCCGCGCAATCGGCGAGCTCCGCCGCGCGCTGCGCGTAGTAGGCGTGGGTATGGACGGCGCTGATCGAGTACGTGAGGCCGATCACGACCTCCTCGATCCCCTCGGCCCGCGCCATCGCCGCCAGCCGCTTCAGCCGACCCGGGTGATTCGAGGGGTCGGCGATCTGGAAGCGGCGGATCCCGTTGCGCGCCACGAGCCTGAACGACAGCCGCATCACCTCCTCGTCGGCCGGTACCCAGGAGATGAACCGCATGCCGGTCGTGATCATCCCCAGCGGCGTGCTCGGCATCGCCTCGGAGACGAGCCGGATCCGCTCCCATGGGTCCTCGCGGTGAAAGCGGACCGAGACCGCCATGTGCGTGCTCGAGGTGAAATCGAGCGCGTGGTAGCCGACCCGGTCGAGCGTCGGCGCGATCGCGAGCACGTCCGGCGTCGTCAGCCCGGTCGCGCTCCACAGGCTCTGGTTGCCGTCGCGCAGACTGGTGTCGACGAACTCGATCATCGCAAGGCGTGCTCGAGCCAGTCCGTGGTGATCGCGCCGGCCCGAAAATCGCGATGCCCGAGCACGCTGATCAGGAGCGTGCGGTTGGTCTCAACGCCGTCGACGTCGAGCTCCTCGAGCGCGTCGAGCAGTACGTCGATCGCCTGATCGCGGTCCTCGCCGTGGCCGATCAGCTTCGCCAGCAGCGAGTCGTAGTACGGCGGCACAATGGTGCCCGGTCCGCAGTGCGTGTCGACCCTTAGCCCGCGCCGCTGCGGGACGGCGAACAGCGACAGCGTTCCCGGCGACGGCATGAAGTTGCGTGTCACGTCCTCGGCATTCAGCCGGCACTCGATCGCGTGGCCGTTGATCGCGACATCCTGCTGGGAGAAGCCGAGCGGCTTGCCGTCGGCGATCCGCAGCTGGAGCGCGACCAGGTCGCGGCCCGTGACGGCCTCGGTGACCGGATGCTCGACCTGGATCCGGCAGTTGACCTCGAGGAAGAACCAGCCGCCCGTGTCGACATCGAGAACGAACTCGACCGTGCCGAGGTTGCGATAGCCGATCGCGCGGGCGAGCGCGACCGCCGCATCGCGCAGCCCGCCGCGGGTCAGATCGTCGAGCGTCGGCGGGGGCGCCTCCTCGATCACCTTCTGGAAGCGGCGCTGGACCGTGCAGTCGCGCTCGCCGATGTGAAGCGTCGCCCCGTGCTCGTCGGCAGCCACCTGGACCTCCACATGTCGCGCGCGCGCCACCAGCCGCTCGAGGTA
Source organism: Solirubrobacteraceae bacterium (assembly GCA_052147875.1). Taxonomy (GTDB): domain Bacteria; phylum Actinomycetota; class Thermoleophilia; order Solirubrobacterales; family Solirubrobacteraceae; genus Palsa-465. The sequence goes on from JBKQJQ010000200.1 coordinate 30,947, forward strand.
CAGCCGCTCGTCGCCGAACGCCGCGCCGGCCTCGCCGCGTGCCAGAGCCAGCAATGTCTTGAGCTGATCGTCGTAGCGGGCGTGCTTGATCCCGCGCCCGCCGCCGCCGCCGGCCGCCTTGATCAGCACCGGATAGCCGATCTCGGCAGCCAGGTCGAGCGCCGCCCGCGTCGTGTCGACCTCGCCGCCGGGCAGCACGGGGACGCCGGCCGCCTCGGCGGCCGCGCGGGCCGCCAGCTTGTCTCCCGCGAGCGCGATCGCGTCGGTCGGCGGGCCGACGAACACCAGCTGATTCTCACGCGCGCGTTGCGCGAGG
>JBKQJQ010000201.1:0-6530 GCA_052147875.1 Solirubrobacteraceae bacterium
GATCTCGAGCATCTCGTCGTGCATCTCGAGGAACGGCGCGCCGGCGCGAAACAGGCCCAGTCGCGTGCCGACCCGCGAGACGTGCGTGTCGACCGGGACGTCGCGCATTCCGAGCGCGAACAGCAGCACGCAGGCCGCGGTCTTGCGCCCCACCCCCGGTAGCGCGCATAGGTACTCCTGCGCGTCGGGCACGCTCAGCTCTCCAAGCCAGTCGAGCCCCAGCTCGTGCTCCGGAGCGGTGTCCGTGATCGCCTGCAGGATCGACTTGATCCGCGCCGATTTGACCTTCGAGATGCCGCCGGGCCGGATCGCCTCCTCGATCTGGTCGACCGGGGCGTCGCGGATCGCCGTCCAGTCGTAGAAGCGTTCGCGCAGCGCGAAGTAGGCGACATCCCGGTTGCGGTCGTTGGTCGACTGTGACAGGACGGTCAGGATCAGCTCGGCGATCGGGTGACCATGCGGTTTGGCCGACGGGATCCCGTACACGAGTCGCAAACGGTCGCGGATCGCGCGCACGCGGCGCGCGCGGGGACGTTGCCAGGCGTCAGTCAATCGACCCCCAACGTTCGCAGGCTCGGCCCGCGGCCGCCAGCGCGTTGGGTAGCGCTGCTGCCACCGCTTGCGGCGAGAACCCATCCGCCGCGAGCGCTGCGAGCAGCGTCCCGGTCAGCGCGTCGCCTGCTCCGGCGGTGTTGAGCACCTCGCATGCGACGGCGGCCGCGTTCGATCGTACGGCGCCCCTCAGGATCGCGCCCGCAGGCCCCTGCGTCAGCACCACCAGCGTCGCCCCCGCCTCGACCAGCGCCGCGGCGGCCCGCTCAGGATCGCTTTCGCCGGTCATCGCCTCGGCCTCGGAGCCGTTGACCCGGACGAGCAGCGAGCCGGGCACGCACGCCCGCGCGCAGTCGGCGGCCTCGTCGGCGGAGCGCCAGCGGTGCAGGCGCAGGTTGGCGTCGAACGCCACCGGCCGTCCAAGCTCGAGCGCGGACTCGCGGGCGCGCATCGTCAACGCCCGCTCTCGCTTGCCGGTGAGCGTGTTGGTGGAGATGAACAGCGCTGCGGAGTCGCGCACCGCCTGCTCGGCGCGTCCTTCTAGCACGCTCGCCACGGCAGCGCTGGTGTCGCCGTGCAGCTGATAACTCGGTTCGCCGTCGGCGTCGACGGTCACGAACGCGACCGCGGTCGGCATCTCAGGCAGCAGCTCGAACAGCGACAGATCGACACCCGCGGCCCGCATGCGCGCCACCAGCCATCGGCCCCAGCCATCGTCGCCGGCGCCCCCGGCGAGCGCCACGCTGGCACCCGCGGTCGCCGCGACCAGCGCGACGTTCGCCGCCGCCCCGCCGAAATGAGGCGCGAAGCACTCGATCTCCGCCAGCTCGGCGCCGCGCCGCTCGCCGATCAGATCGACCAGTGCCTCACCGATGCAGAGGATTCGGCCCGAGGTCGCACTCATCGGTCGGGACGTTATCCTCGCCGGGCGGGCCGGACCTTATGCCAGTCGACGAGCACACGATCGAGGTCGCCGGAGAGCCCGTCTTCTATCGCTACGCGCCTTCTCCGGGCGCAACCGTGCTCTACCTGCACAGCGCCCCGACGAGCTCCGACGACTGGATCCCGTTCCTCGAGCGCAGCGGCGGGCTGGCGCCGGATCTGCTCGGCTTCGGCCGCTCGAGCAAGGCCGGGTACCTCGAATACACGCTGCCGGCCTACGTCGACTTTCTCGAGCAGTTCCTGGCCGCAGTCGACGTCCACAACCTGACGCTCGTCGGCCACGGCTGGGGCGCGGCGATCGGGCTCGCGTTCGCGCAGCGCCACACAGACCGCGTCGAGCGGATCGCGATCATCGACGCGGTCCCGTTGCTCGACGGCTTTCGATGGCCGGCCGTGGTTCGCCGCCTGCGCTTGCCGGGTATCGGTGAGCTGCTGATGGGCTCCGTCAACCAATGGCTGCTGGCGCGCACGCTGCGCGGTGCATCCGCCTCCCCCGGCGCCTGGTCCGACGAGCGGATCGCCGCCGTCTATCAGCAGTTCGATCAGGGCACCCAGCGCGCGATCCTGCGCTTGCACCGCTCGAGCCAGCCCTCGGGGCTGGCCGCCGCCGGCAGCGACCTCAGCGAGCTTTGGGCGCCGACGCTGGTGATCTGGGGCAACCGCGACCCGTGGCTGGCGCCGTCGCTGTGCGAGGCCTACGCGCGTCAGCTGCCGCGCGCCGAGCCCGTGCTAGTTGCGGATGCCGGGCACTGGCCGTGGCTCGACCAACCCGGCGTGATCGAACGCGTGACAGCCTTCGTCTCTGAGAGCTGATGACCGCCGCCGACCTCCCGTTCCCGCAAGCGCGCGCGCGGGTCTCGTCCGACCCCGTGCTGCGCCTGTTGCCGACGCTCGTCGCGGGCGCCTTCGCGGCCGCGTACGTGATCATCTCGCCCCCCAGCCTCGACCTTGCGGCGCATCTGTTCCGCGCGCAGCTGTTCCGCGTCGAGGGGTTCGGGATCTGGAATAACTGGTGGTACTCGGGCCACGACATCGTCGGCTACAGCGTGCTGTTCCCGGCCGTCTCGGCCTGGCTGACGCCGCAACTTGCCGCGGCGATCGCCGCGACCGCGAGCGCGGCACTGTTCGAGGTGCTCGCCAGGCGGCACTTCGGCCGCGACGCTTGGCTCGGAGCGCTCGCTTTCGGCGCCGCGACCGCTACCAACCTCTACACCGGGCGGCTGGCGTTCGCGTTCGGCGCACTGCCGGCGCTCGCCGCGATCGTCGCGCTCGACATGCGCCGCAACACGCTCGCTTGCGCGCTCGCGTTCCTGTCGGCGCTATGCAGCCCGGTGGCAGCGTTGTTCGCCGCGATCGTCGCCTCGGCCTACGCGGTCGGCGGCTACCTGCGCGAGCACCGGTTTCGGGCGGGCGTTCCCGGAGCAGCGGTCGTGATCGCGGCACTGGGACCCGTCGGCCTGATCGCGATCGCCTTCCCAGAGGGAGGCAGCGAGCCGTTCGGGCTGACGACGATGCTGCCGGTCCTGGTGCTGACCTTGATCTCGCTGGTGGCGGTGCCGAAAGAGATGATCACGTTGCGTGCCGGCATCGCGATCTACGCGCTGCTGACGCTGGGCTGCTACCTGGTGCCGTCGCCGATCGGCAGCAACATCGCGCGCCTGGCGACGTTCATCGGCGCGCCGCTCGCACTACTCGTATGGCGTCACCGCCCGCTGATCCTGGCGGTGGTCGCGCTCCCGTTTCTGTATCTCGGTTGGCAGGCACCGATCCGCGACCTGGCCAGCGCCTCCGACGACCAGTCGACGTCGACCACCTACTACCAGCCGCTGGTTGAGTTTCTGAGCCGGCAGACGGGAGCGCCGTTCCGCACGGAGATCCCGTTTACGCGCTTTCACTGGGAGGCGTACGTGGTCGCCACCCATTTCGCGCTCGCACGCGGTTGGGAGCGTCAGCTTGACCTCAAGGACAACTCGATCTTCTACAGCGGCAAGCTGACCCCGGCCAGCTACAAGCAGTGGTTGCACGCCAACGCGGTTCGCTTCGTGGCCGCCCCAGATACGGAGCTCGACTATTCCGCTCAGGCCGAGATGGCGCTCATCAACCGGGGTCTTCCGTACCTGCACCTGGTGATGCGCTCGCGCCATTGGCGGGTCTTCGAGGTGGCGGACGCGACACCGATCGTCCAAGGCCCGGCGACCCTGACCAAGCTGGGCCCCGACTACCTGACGATCCGCGTTCAGCGGCCGGGAACGCTGCTCGTCCACGTCCGATTCACCCCGTACTGGGCGCTGTCGGGAGGCTCGGGCTGCGTCGCGCCGGCCGGTCAATACACCCGCGTGACTGTGCGCGAACCGGGCACCGTGAGGCTCGTGACGAGCTTCGCGCTCGACCGGATCGCCGCCAGCTCGCCGCGCTGTACGTGACGGTTTTAACATGGAGCCGACGACCATCTCGGTAGGCTTGGGAGCGATGCGCCGGCGCCTGAAGTGGATCGAAACCCGGGTTCTCCCGCACGGTTGGTCCGATGTGATCCGCCAGCTGGGCCTGTTCTGCGGCGCCTATGTCCTGTATCAGGTGGTCCGAGGACTGATCTCCGTCGGCAACCTCTACAAGCCGTTTGGCGACGCGACCAAGATCATCGACCTCGAGCGAACACTGCACGTGTTCGCCGAGCCGAGCATCCAGGCGTGGGCGCTCAGCCAGCATTGGCTGATGGACGCCGCTGATTGGGCATACCTGTACTCGCATTACGTGGTCACCTGCTCGGTGCTGATCTTCATCTACCTGCGGCGCAACGAGTCGTTCTACTTCGTGCGCAACATGTTCATGATCGCGATGGCAATCGCGCTGATCGGCTACGCCGTCTTCCCGACGGCGCCGCCCGCGCTGATGCCCGAGTGGGGCTTTACCGACGCGATCTCGCAGTTCTTGGGCGTGCCGCACGTCGACAGCGGCGCCGCCAGCGCGTTCGTCAACATCTACGCGGCGGTGCCCTCGATGCACGTCTGCTTCGCGGTGATGACCGGCTGGTCGATGGCCAGGCTGGTCAATAACCGCTACGCCAGGATCGCATGGCGCCTGTACCCGCTGTGGATCACCTTCGTCGTCGTCGCGACCGGTAATCACTACTTCACTGACGTGTTCCTCGGAGCGCTGACCGCCGCCGTCTCGGCATTGCTGGCCAAACAACTGCTGGCGCGCGTCAGACCCGAAGCTTGGGCGTTCGGCGCCAGGACGGCCAGGACCGCCTAGCAGTCATGGCCGAGCCCACAACGCCGGTCCGCCCGAGGCGGCCCAAGCAGGGCCGGACGCGCAACCGCGGCACCGGGCCGACGACCCAGGAGCTGATGCGCGAGCGGCTGATCGAGTCGCGCCTGACCCCGAACGCGATCTCGCTAACCGGCTTCGTGCTCAACCTCGCCGCCGCGGCGCTGATCGTCGACCGCCTGTTCTTCGTCGCCGGGATTGCGTTCATCGTCGGATCGATCATGGACACACTCGACGGCCGCTATTCGCGCATGTCCGGCAAGGGGACACCGTTCGGCGCCTTCCTCGACTCGACGCTCGACCGCCTCGAGGAGGGGATCGTGCTGACCGCGGTCGCCGCCTACTTCGCCTCGCGCCACAACCAGGTCGCGGTCGCGGCGGTGGTGCTCGCGGTGCTCGGTTCGCTGATGGTCTCCTATACGCGAGCCCGCGCGGAGGCGCTCGGCGTCGCCTGCAAGGTCGGCCTCGCAACCCGCCCGGTGCGAGTCGTAATCCTCGCGATCGGGCTCGTGTTCGCCGAGGGCGCATCAATCGGACACTTCGAACTGCTCGCTCCAGCCGTCTATGTGCTCGCGGCGCTGACCGTCTTCACGATGATCCAGCGGATCCTCTACGTCCGCAAGCAACTGAACGCCCGGCCGGCGCCGTAGCGTCACGCTGCCCGCGTCGCCACGGACCGCCAGCCGCCGCTATGCGGGACGATCGCGCTCGCACTCGGGTAGCGCCGCCGGCCGTAGGTACACCGGTCGGTACCATGACAGCGATGTCGTTGCCTCGATCCGATCCGCCCGGCGGCCGGGGCGCCCGGGCCCGGATCCTCCACGCGAGCCGGACCCTGTTCCGCGACCGCGGCATCAATGCGACCGGGGTGGCCGAGCTCGCGGCTGCAGCGCACGTGTCCAAGCGAACCCTGTATCAGCATTTCGCCAGCAAGGACGAGCTCGTCACCGCCTACCTGCTCACCTACGCGACGGAAGGCGACACCGGCCCGGAGCGTGCGCTGGCGCGATCGGATCTGACCCCGCGAGCCCGGCTGCTGGAGCTGTTCGGCACGCTCGCCGACGCCGGCCATCCGATGCGCGGCTGTCCGTACGTCAACGCGGCGGTCGAGCTCGCAGACCCTGGGCATCCCGCGCACCGGCTGGCGGCCGAGCACAAGCAGCGCTTTGCCGAGCGGCTCGCGGATCTCGCCCGCGAGGCGGGCGCGCACGACGCCGAGCGGGTCGGCCGCAGGCTCGCCCTGCTGTACGACGGTGCCGCCGCCCAGGCGGTCGTCTACGACAGCGGTGACACGGTGGCCGAGGCCCACGCGATGGCCGCGGCGATCCTCGAAGACGCGATCGGCTAGAAGTAAACCGCTCGGTCTGCCTGGAACTCGCGCGGGCGGGCGCTCTCGCTCAGAATGGATACCGTACGGTTTACATTTGGCGTAACTGCGCGCCCACCCCTGGGGTACGTGTGAGGAGCGCTCAGAGCGCTTACAAACTTCACAGACGGGACGTGGATCCATGAGCCGGTTCGATTACACCGGAGAATTTTATCAATTGACCGCGGTGATCGGAAAACCATTCCCGGTGCAAACGCCGCGCCCGCTGACGATGTCGGCGGCATCGTCGCCTGCCGGGCGCGCGTTCGCGATGGAAACCAGCGATCTCCTGGTTACGGTGCTCGGCGTCGCAGGCGAGGGGCTGGCGCCGGTGCGGGCGCTGGCCGCCCAGCGCAAGGCCGAAGGGCGTCCGCTGCAGGTCATCGCCACCACGCATGTGGTT
>JBKQJQ010000202.1:0-2537 GCA_052147875.1 Solirubrobacteraceae bacterium
GGTTCGATCATTTCCGACCCGTTCGTGATCCACCGGCTCTACAAGGGCTCCGGCGAGCGAAAACGCCGCGTCCAGGACCTGATGGATCGGGTCGGCCTCAACCCTGAGCACTACAACCGCTACCCGCACGAGTTCTCCGGCGGTCAGCGCCAGCGGATCGGCGTCGCCCGAGCGATCGCGCTCGAGCCGAGGGTGCTGATCGCCGACGAACCGGTCTCGGCGCTCGACGTGTCGATCCAGGCGCAGGTGCTCAACCTGCTGCTCGGGCTGCAGCGTGAAATGGGGCTGACGCTGGTGTTCATCGCCCACGACCTGTCGGTGGTGCGTCACATGTGCGACCGGGTGGCGGTCATGTACCTCGGCAAGGTGGTCGAGCTGGCGCCGAGCGAGGAGCTCTACAGCCGACCGCGCCATCCGTACACCGGCGCGCTGCTGTCGGCGGTCCCGGTGCCGGATCCGACCGGTGCGCGTCGCGAGCGCCAGCTGCTGACCGGCGATGTGCCGAGCCCCGCCAACCCGCCGTCGGCTTGCCGGTTCCATACCCGGTGCCCGAAAGCGCAGCCGCTGTGCTCCCAGGACGAGCCGCCGCTCGAGACCAAGGGGGCGGTCGGCACCTGCGCCTGCCACTTCCCGCTGACCGATGAGGAGATCGCGGTCAGGCTGCCACTGGCGCTCAGCCCAGGCGGCAATCACGCCTCGGCGTCGTCGCCGTTGTCCTCGTCGTCCCCATCGTCGACGTAGAGCGACTCGGCGGCGAGCTCGTCGCCGCGCTGGTTCCAGAGCTTGACCTCGAGGAAGTCAGAGCGGTAGTTGTCGGGCGCCAGCAGAGTGAACCGCTCCTCGACCAGCTCGCATTGATCGACGGCGAGGTTTGAGAGCTCGGCGGTCACGATCGCGCCGCCGGGGATCAGCGGCACGCCCCAGACGAGCGTCAGCTCGGCGCTCTTGCCCTGCTCGCCGCGCCAGGTCGCGACGACATCGTCGTTGAGGTCGAGCTTCCAGTCGGGGTTTGACTCTGCCAGCTCGGCGGTGAAGTCGGCTCTGGCCTCGAAATCGCTCGGGCCGCCGGAGCCCTCGCTGAACGAGACGAACCCGAACAGCTCGAGCTGAGTGGTGGTCCGGGCGATAGCCGGCACGAACGTCCGGCCGGCGTAGGTGCGGTCCGGGAACCACGAGATGTCGCCCGCTTCGCCGAGGTCCTCGCCCTCGGAGTCAATCTCTCGGACGGCGGCAAGGAAGTGCTCTCGCAGCGTGTCGGCCCAGCGGCCGTACGGAAGCGCCTCCTGCGGAGGCTCGGCGGCGAAGCTGATCACGAACCGGTCAGTCGGCGGCATGCGGGCGAGAGCCTACAGGCGCAACGAACCTGGGCGTGCGGTCGGGCTAGAACGCGCCGCGCCTGCTGAGCACGGCCGGGATCGTCTTCAACAGGATCGACAGGTCGAGGAAGATCGACCAGTGCTCGAGGTACAGGAAGTCGAGCCGTACAAGATCATCGAAGTCGAGCTCCGCTCGCCCTGACACCTGCCACAGGCCGGTGATCCCAGGCAGCACCAGGTAGCGCTTCTTGTGCCACTCCTCGAGGCGCTCGAAGTCGCGCATCGGCAGCGGCCGCGGCCCGACGAGCGACATCTCGCCGCGGACCACGTTGACCAGCTGCGGTAGCTCGTCGAGCGAAAAGCGCCGCAGCACCTGTCCGACGGGTGTCAGGCGCGGATCGTCGCGGATCTTGAACAGCGCCCCGGAGAGCTCGTTGAACGGCTCGAGCTCATCCTGGCGCTCGTCGGCGTGCTCGCGCATCGTCCGGAACTTCAGACATCGGAACGGCAGGCCGCCGATCCCGGGCCGGATCGAGCGGTAGATCACGGGCCCGCGGGAGCTCAGCCTGATCGCCACTGCGATCGCCAGCAGCACGGGCGACAGCACCAGCAGCAGCAGGAGCGCGGTCACGAGGTCGAAGGTGCGCTTGACCGCGTAGTCGACCCCCTCGAACACTGGCGGGCGCAGCGTGAACAGCGGCACCGACTCGCCGGCAACGAACTCGGCGCGATCGATCAGGATCTCCATCGTAGAGGGCGCGACCGCGACGTCGACCCCGCGCCGGTGACAGCTGTCGACGACCTCGAGCGCCTGCTCCTGTGGGAAGTCGGGGTCGGCGATGATCACCTCCTGGATGCGCTCGGTCGCCAGCACGTCGTTGAGCTGATCGAGCGCCCCCAGCGATCGCAGCCCGTTTTCGGGCCGTGGCGCCAGCGACAGAAAGCCGACCAGCTCGAGCCGCGTGCGGCCAGGCGGGCCACCGCTGAGCGCGTGCGCGACGGCCTCGATGTGATGGCCGGAGCCGATCAGCAGCGCGCGGCGCCGATAGCCGGCGCGATCCAACAGGTGCCCGGTGATCCGGGTGTACAGCGCTCGCAGCCCGGTCACGTAGACGATCCCGAAGAACAGCGAGCCGTAGAAGATGTAGTAGCTCGAGTAGTGGTTGCCGGTCGCGAGCGCGTACACGAGCGCGATCACCGTGACCTGGAACAGCGCGCTCG